>DASQTM010000456.1:0-5653 GCA_035641875.1 Microvirga sp.
GCCCACGTCCGAAACCTTGCCTTCGAGATCGAAGAGGCCGCCCGCCACGATGGCTTCGACCGAAGCATCCGGTTCGAGGATCGTGGCGCCCGGATTGAGCCGGCTCAGCCTTGCCTTCAAATCAGCGACGCTCGCAGGATCTGCGACCAGATCGGCTTTCGTGACGATGAGGCGCTCGGCCACGGCCGCCTGCTTCACCGCCTCCCCATGGGCGTCGAGGGTCGCCGATCCGTTCACCGCGTCGATCACCGTCACCACGCCCTCCACCGCATAGCGCAGCGACAGATAGGGGTGGTAGAGCACCGCGTGGAGGATGGGGGCCGGGTCGGCCAATCCCGTGGTCTCGATGATCACCCGCCGGAACGGCATGATGCGGCCGTTGTCGCGCTTGCGCAGAAGGTCTTCAAGGGTGGCGATGAGGTCTCCGCGCACGGTGCAGCAGAGGCAGCCGGCGGAGAGCAGCACCATGCCCTCGTCGACCTTCTCCACCAGCAGGTGATCGAGGCCGATCTCGCCGAACTCGTTGATGATCACGACCGTGTCCTGAAGCGCCGGGCTTTTCAGAAGCCGGTTGAGCAGGGTGGTCTTACCGGCGCCGAGGAAGCCGGTGAGGATCGTCAGCGGGATGGGGGCGGGAGGGGTCATGGGCGTGCCTGTCATGTCTCAATCCGCGGGAGCCAGAGGCCTGTCCTTCAGGCGACGCTGATCCAGGAGAACATTGGCGACGATGGCCGACAGCACAAGGGCGCCGCCTGCGATCTGGAGCGGGGACAGGCGCTCGTTGAGGATGAGGGCCGAGGATACGGCGGCCACCACCGGCTCGGTGCAATAGATGATCCCGGCCGCCACCGCGGTGATCCGCCCGAGCGCCAGGAACTGCAGCACGAATCCGAGCACGTAGCCGCCGATGTTCACCGCAACCGCAAAGGGGGCGGCGGCGAGAGCCCCGGGCGGGGCGAGTTGCCCGGCCGCAAGGCTGATGAGGAGCGCTGTGGGCAGCACGAGAAGGTGAATCCAAAACACCTTCGCCACCATTCCGGTCCTGCGGCAGCGCCCGGCGGCGAAGAACTGGGTGGCGGTGGCGATGCTGGCGCCGAAGGCGAGGGCGAGGCCGCGCCAGTCGAGGCTGTCGAAAGCGGGGCCCACCACCAGGACGACCCCCAGGGTGGCTGCGGCCACGACGCCGAGCAGCGCCGACGTCAGCTTCGTCCCCTCGACGAAAGGGCTCGCCAGCACGATGAGGATCGGGAAGGTGTAGAACACCACCGCCGCGATGGTGACCGGAATGAAGGCCACCGACGAGAGATAGCAGATGCCCACAAGCGTCGTGGAGACGCTGAGCAGGACCAGGGTGCCCCGCTCCTCCGGCGCCATCTTCAGGGAGCGCCGGGCGATCGCCGCGAAGATGCAGACCAGCGCCAGCATCAGCAGCACCCGATAGACCACGATGGCCGAGCCGCTGGCCCCGGCAAAGGAGGCGATGCGGGCATAGACGATGTTGAGGCCGTAGAGGGCTGCTGACCCGAGGGCGAAGATGAGGCCGTGGGAGTGGGAAGGGGAGCGGGTCATGGAAGCATTCGAACGTTGCGGCCCGCACCGTTCGCGCGGATCGCCTGCGAATGCAAGGGACGCAAAGCAAGAGATCCAAAGCAAGACGCCCGGCCGTGGCGGCCGGGCGTTCAGGATGGGAGTATTTCTGTCGGATCCTTAGTTGGCGACGGATTTGGGCTTTGTGGCCGCGTCGGCCTTCTGAGGCTTGGCTTTCGCGTCCGCCGCGGGCTTGGGCGTCGCCTTGGCGGCCGCATCAGGCTTCGCCGTGGCGGGCTTCGCGGTCGCCGGCTTCCCGGCAGCCGGCTTGGCTGCCGGCTTGGCCTGATCGGTCACGGGCTTGAGGGTCACGCTGGCGCGGGGCTGATCCTTGCCCTTGCCGGCAGCCTTGTCGAGCTCCTTCTCGATAACCGGGGTCACGTCGGGCGCTTTCACCGTCGGCTCCGTCGATGCTTTCGCCTTCACGGTGCGGGCAGCGGTCTTCTTCGTTCTTGTCGCCTTGCGCGCCTGCTCCGCGGCCTCCTCGGCGGCGGCCTGGGCTGCAACCTCGGATTCCGAAGGCGGGGCCGCGCCGATCCAGACCCGCTCCGGCTGAACGGCGGTGCGGGGGCCGAGCACCGTGCGCTCGGGCTTCTGAACGTCGCCTGCGAACGCCAGCACCTCGGAGAAGAGGTTGGGAACGCCCGTGCCCTCTTCCGCCACGGCCGGGCTGTCTTCCTCCCTCGGCATCGGGCCGCGGCGGTCGCAGATGACCGAGCGCATGTCCGGCGGCGCGTGGGTGGCCGAGGCGGGCAGGGCCGTGAGTTCCGGGTTGGTGAAGTTCACCTTGCTGCCGAAGCCGCGGTCGAACAGCTCCGCGGCCTGCATGGTGCGCTCGTTGGCGGAGGGTGCGCCGAGCACCACCGTGACCAGGCGGCGGCCGTTGCGGTTGGCGCTGGCCACCACGTTGAACCCGGACGAGCAGATGAAGCCTGTCTTCATGCCGTCGGCGCCCGGATAGCGGCCGATCAGGCCGTTGGTGTTGCGCATGATGCGACGGCCGAACTGGACCGCGCCGATGTCGAACAGGTGCTGATGGTCGGGAAAGTCCTTCAGGAGCGCCCGGGCGAGCACCGCCATGTCGCGGGCGGTGGTCTGGTTGCGCTCGTCGGGCAGGCCGTGCGGATTGGCGAAGCGGCTGTCCTTCATGCCCAGGTTGCGGGCATGGGCGTTCATCAGGTCGGAAAAGCCCTCGATCGAGCCGCCGATGTTCTCGGCGATGGTGGCGGCGACATCGTTCGCCGACTTCACCAGCATGATCTTGAGCGCGTTGTCGAGGCGGATCTGCGTGCCCGGCTTGAACCCCATCTTGGACGGGGGCAGGGCGGCGGCGCCCTCGGTGACGGTCAGAAGCGTCTCCATGCTCATCCGGCCGGAGCGGATCTGGTCGAGCGCCACATAGGCCGTCATCAGCTTGGTGATGGAGGCGGGAAACCAGGGGTCGGTCGCCCGCTCCGCATGCAGCACGCGGCCGGAATCCACCTCGACCACAAGGGCGGGGTTGCCGGCCAGCGCCGAGCCGCTCGCAAGGGCGGCCAGAGCGAAGACAGTCACGCGGAGGGCTCGGCTTACGTTCATACGGAACGGCTCCTTAGCTTCGTTCAACGATCGGAGAGGGGAACTAAAAATGCCCCGCTTAAGGCCAGCTGGGCTATAGTTCTAGCCTTCACTCTTGGTTTTGGCTAGGCCAAGACGGTTTATTGCTGGTTTGTATGGACCCTCTCACCGAAATCCATGGCAAGAGAGTGGCAAGAGCGGCGCGGTTTGAAGGACATGCTGAATCTATCCCTGCTTTGGATTCCCGTCACTTTGATCGCCGCCGCGGCCCAGACCGGTCGCAACGCCACGCAGCGCCGGTTGACCGAGAGGATCGGAACCGTCGGGGCGACCCAGGTCCGGTTCCTCTATGGCTTCCCCTTTGCCGTTGCGGCTTTTCTCCTCATGAGCCTGGCGACGGGCGAGACCGCGCCGGGACCCAACGGGATGTTCCTGTCCTACGCCCTCATGGGCGCGGTGGCCCAGATCCTGGCCACCGCCCTGATGCTCTCCGCCATGCGGGAGCGCGCCTTCTCGGTGGTGACCGCCTACACCAAGACCGAGCCGGTGCAGGTGGCCTTGTTCGGCCTGCTGCTGCTCGGCGACCGGCTGACCCCGGTTACCGCGCTGGCCATCGGGGTCGCCACCTCGGGCGTGGTGCTCATGTCCATGAAGCCCGGCACGAACCTGGCTTCATCGGGCCTGAGGCCCGCCGGATTCGGGATTGCCGCGGGCGCTTTCTTTGCCCTCGCGGCCATCGGTTTTCGCGGAGCGATCCTGTCCCTGGAGGAGGGCTCGTTCCTCATGCGGGCCTCCACGACCCTGGTCTGGGGGCTCGGCCTTCAGACCGGAATCCTGCTCGTCTGGCTCGGCCTGTTCGACCGCAGGGCGCTCGCGGCGAGCTTCAAGGCCTGGCGTCCGTCCCTCGGGGCAGGATTCCTCGGTGCGTTCGCGTCCCAGTTCTGGTTCATCGGTTTTGCGCTCACCACCGCCGCCAACGTGCGCACGCTGGCCCTGGTGGAGGTGCTGATGGCCCAGGCGGTCTCCCACCGGTTCATGGCCCAGACCACGAGCCGCCGGGAGCTGGTCGGCATGGGGCTGATCCTCGGCGGCGTCGGCCTGCTCCTGCTGGCGCAGCCATAACCGGCTCGGCAGCAACTTGTCGCTGCCGTACCGGGATGGTATTGGATATTATTACTGCCGAAGGTCTTTTTCCGGAGCCGAATTGATGACCGACGCCGCCCTTGTCGCCCCTTCGACGCAGCCCGCCTACCGGGCGCTCCAGGTTGGCGATCCGGCCCCCTGGTTCCGGCAGAGATCGACCTCCAATCCGGACTTCGCCTTCGATACGGTGGCAGGCCGCTACATCGTGCTCTGCTTCTACGGCACGGGCGCCGACGAGATCGGGCGCGGGGCTCTGGCGGCTTTCCAGGAGGAGCACCGGTCCTTGTTCGACGACGACAAGATCGCGGTGTTCGGCGTCAGCGCCGATCCGGCCGATCTGGCCCAGGAGCGCGCCAAGCAGATCATCCCCGGCATCCGGCACTTCTGGGATTTCGACGGCAAGGTCGGGCGTCTCTACGGCGCGCTGCCTCACGACGCACCCTCGGGCGGGGGTGTTTCCATCCGCCGCTTCTGGATGGTGCTCAATCCCACCTTGCGGGTGCGGGCCGTCTTCCCCTTCAGGCCGGAGGGCAGCGACCACGGCGAGGTGATGGCCTATCTTCGGGCCCTGCCGCCGGTGGGCCAGTTCGCCGGGTTCGAGATCCCGGCCCCCGTGCTCGTCATCCCGGATGTGTTCGAGCCCGAATTCTGCCGGCATCTCATCGGGCTCTACGAACAGCATGGGGGCGAGGAATCCGGCTTCATGCGCGAGGTCGACGGCAAGACCGTCGCAACCCACGACCGCAGCCACAAGAGCCGCAAGGATTTCACGGTCACGGATCCGGGGCTGATGCAGCACATCCAGAAGCGGATCGTCCGCCGGGTCAATCCGGAGATCGAGAAGGTGCATTTCTTCAAGCCGACCCGCATGGAGCGCTACATCGTCTCCTGCTACGCGGCGGAGGAGGGCGGCCATTTCCGGGCCCATCGCGACAACACCACCAAGGGCACGGCCCATCGGCGCTTTGCGGTCTCCATCAACCTCAACGCCGATTTCGACGGCGGCGAGGTCAGCTTCCCCGAATACGGGCCGCGAAGCTACAAGGCTCCCCCGGGGGGAGCGGTGGTGTTCTCATGCCCGCTGCTGCACGCCGTGTCCGCCGTCACCCGGGGCCGCCGCTACGCCTTCCTGCCCTTCATCTACGATGACGAGGCCGCCAGGATCCGCGAGGCGAACAACGCCCATCTCGGCGAGGGCGTGGGAGCCTACAGGACCCAGCCCCAGCCCTGAGACGGCGGACCAACAGCGCGGCGGGTTCGTAACCCGGATTGAAGCCGCAGGAGACGCACGGGCGCGTCAGGAGCCCTACTTCCCGCGCCGCGCAAGCACGGCATGCGTGTTCGCTATGCATGGCTCAAGGGCTTG
>DASQTM010000457.1:0-6048 GCA_035641875.1 Microvirga sp.
TCGGCGATGACCAGCGCGCCCTCGCACGCGCCTTCGAGCACGTTGCCTTCCGCATCGACTATTTGTGGAATGATACCGAACATCGGTGTGCTGGCACTGCCCGGTTTGAGGTCGGTCGCGCCGGGCAGGGGGGTAATCATGTGGCCGCCGGTCTCCGTCTGCCACCAGGTGTCGACGATGGGGCAGCGGCCGTCGCCCACCACCCGGTGGTACCATTCCCAGGCTTCCGGGTTGATCGGCTCGCCCACGGAGCCCAGCAGGCGCAGGGACTTGCGCGAGGTCTTCTTCACCGGGTCCTCGCCCGCCTGCATGAGGGACCGGATGGCGGTGGGCGCGGTGTAGAAGATGTTGACGCTGTGCTTGTCGATCACCTCCCAGAAGCGGGAGATCGACGGATAGGTGGGCACGCCCTCGAACATGAGGGTGGTGGCCCCGTTGGCCAGGGGGCCGTAGAGGATGTAGGAATGGCCGGTCACCCAGCCCACATCCGCCGTGCACCAGTAGATGTCGCCGTCGTGGTAGTCGAACACGTATTGATGCGTCATGGACGCATGGACCAGATAGCCGCCGGTGGTGTGCAGCACGCCCTTCGGGGTGCCGGTGGAGCCTGACGTGTAGAGGATGAACAGCGGGTCCTCCGCGTTCATCTCCTCGTAGGGGCAGTCGTCGGAGACCATCTGCGCCGCCTCGTCGTAATAGACGTCGCGGCCGGGCACCATGTTGACGGGCGAGCCGGTGCGGCGCACCACGAGCACGTGGTCCACCACGCCTGCGCCGACGCGCTCGATGGCGGCGTCCACGTTCACCTTGAGCGGCACCTTGCGCCCGCCGCGCAGGCCCTCGTCCGCCGTGACGACGAAGGCCGACTTGGCGTCCTGAATGCGGCTGGCCAGCGAGTCCGGCGAGAAGCCGCCGAACACCACGGAATGAATCGCCCCGAGCCGCGCGCAGGCCAGCATGGCATAGGCCGCCTCCGGGATCATCGGCATGTAGATCGTCACCCGGTCGCCCCGGGCGACGCCCCGGTTGCGCATGATGTTGGCCATGCGGCACACCTCGGCATGAAGCTCGCGGTAGGTGATCTGCTTGGATTCGGCCGGGTCGTCGCCCTCCCAGATGATCGCCACCTGGTCGCCGCGGGTGTGAAGGTGCCGGTCGACGCAATTGTAGGCCACGTTGGTGACGCCGTCCTCGAACCAGCGGATCGCCACGGTGTCCGGGCCGAAATTGGTGTTCTTGATCCGGGTGGGCTCCTGGAACCAGTGGATGCGCCTGGCCTCCTCGGCCCAGAACCGTTCCGGGTCCCTGACGGAGGCCTCGTATTTGGCCCGATACCCGGCTTCGTCCAGATAGGCGCGGTGGCTCCATTCGGACGGCACGTCGTAGATCTTCTCTTCCATGACGTTTCTCCCAGATTCTTTGTCGTGGCGTATTTAGAGTTAGGTTTACGGAAAGAGAGAGGGGTCCGGCAAGCGGCCGCGGATCGGACTTTGGTCTTTGCTACTTTTGGGGGCTGGCGGCACGAGCCGAAGGCGAGGGAACGGGGTCCACAGCCGCAAGCGTGACAGAGCTACAACCCGCCCATCCGGCAGATGATCGCCCATTCCTCGTCGGTCACCGGCTGCACCGACAGGCGGGAATTGTTGACCAGGATCATGCCGGAGAGCCCCGGCTCCGCCTTGATCGCCTCCAGGGTCACAGGCCTCGGCAAAGCCTTCACGGCCTTCAGGTCCACCATGCCGAACCGGCCCGTCTCGTCCGTGTGGTCGGGGTAGTATTCCCGGATCACCTCGACGATGCCCACCACCGCCTTGCCCTCGTTGGAATGATAGAAGAAGCCCTGATCGCCCGTCTTCATCGCCATCAGGTTCAGCTTGGCCCCATGGTTGCGCACCCCGTTCCAATGGGTGCCCTTGGGGCCTTGCGCCGCCTGCTGCTCCCAGGACCAGGCAAGGGGTTCGGATTTGTAGAGCCAATGGGCCATTCGGGTCGTTCTCTAGTGTTCGGATTTGACGGGACGGTTCATCAGCGCGTCGACCGCCTCGTCAAGAGT
Organism: Microvirga sp.; assembly: GCA_035641875.1. Taxonomy (GTDB): domain Bacteria; phylum Pseudomonadota; class Alphaproteobacteria; order Rhizobiales; family Beijerinckiaceae; genus Microvirga. The sequence goes on from DASQTM010000457.1 coordinate 2,054, forward strand.
CCATGCGCGATCCAGGATTTTCTCCACAGCCTGTGCGATCGGCATGTCGACATTCTTCGCGCGGGCGAGCGCCACGAGGGCGCCTGCGGTGGCCGCCCCCTCCACCAGCTTTCCGGCGGCGGCCGCCTCGGGGGCCATGCCCTGGCCGAGGCGCAGGCCAAAGGCGAAGTTGCGCGACTGGGCCGAGGAGCAGGTGAGCACCAGGTCGCCGAGGCCCGACAGGCCCATCAGGGTCTCGGCCCCGCCGCCATAGGCGCGGGCGAAGCGCAGGAGTTCGGCAAAGCCGCGGGCGATGAGGGCGGCTTTCGCGCTCTCGCCGAGGCCCCGCCCGGCTACCGCCCCGCAGGCGATCGCCAGCACGTTCTTGGCCGCGCCGCCGATCTCGACGCCGCGCACGTCCCGGCCGTGATAGACCCGAAGGGCCGGTCCCGACATGGAGGCGGCGAGGGCTTGGGCCAGGCCCGCGTCGCGGCAGGCCAGCGTCACGGCGGTGGGCAGGCCCCGCGCCACGTCATGCGCGAAGCTGGGCCCCGAGAGCACGGCCACGGGCGAGCCGGGACGCACCTCCTCCGCCGCGTCGCACAGAAAGGCGTTGGTGCTCCGCTCGATCCCCTTGGCGCACAGCACCAGGGGCGTTCCCGGCGGCAGGACAGGAGCCAGCGCCGCCGTCATCTCCCGCGTCGTCTGCGCGGGCGTCACCAGAAGGACCGCCCGGGCGGGGGCGAGTTCGAAGAGATCGGCGGTGGGGGTGATGCGGTCGTGCAGCCTGATTCCCGGCAGGAAGCGCTCGTTCGTGCGGGCGGTCGCCAGGGCGGAGGCCTGCTCGGCCGAGCGCATCCACAGGACGACATCGTTGCCGGCCGCTGCGGCCGCATTGGCCAGCGCCGTTCCCCAGGCGCCCGCACCGGCGATGCCGATCGGATCGGGCATCAGGCCTTGGCTCCGGCCTCGTCGCGGCTGGTGTCCAGGGGCCAGCGGGCGCGGGCCGGGGCGGTGATGTCGTCGGTCATGCCCAGCCGCAGGCGCTCCAGCCCGGCCCAGGCGATCATCGCGCCGTTGTCGCCGCAGAGCGAGGCGGGCGGGGCGACGAGCTTGAGGCCCGTCTCCACCGCAAGCCGCTGCAGCCCCTGGCGCATCCCCTGGTTGGCGGCGACGCCGCCCGCCACCACAAGGGCGGTGGGATGACCCGCGATCTCGCGGAACCGGCGTAAGGCCACGCGGGTGCGGTCGACCACCACGTCGACGATGGCGGCCTGGAAGCCCGCGCAGAGATCGGACACGTCCGACGCGGTGAGCGGCGCGATGCGCTCCGCCTCGAGGCGCACGGCGGTCTTGAGACCCGACAGGGAGAAGTCGGGCTCGGGCCGCCCCAGCATGGGACGCGGCAGGCTGAAGCGCTCCGGGTTGCCCTTGGCGGCCTCCCGCTCCACATGCGGCCCGCCCGGATAGGGCAGCCCCAGCATCTTCGCCACCTTGTCGAAGGCCTCGCCGATGGCGTCGTCGATGGTCGTGCCGATGCGCACGTAATCGCCGACGCCCTTCACGGCAACGAGCTGGGTGTGGCCGCCGGAGGCAAGCAGCAGCAGATAGGGAAAGCCGATGCCGTCCGTGAGTCGGGCGGTGAGCGCATGGGCCTCCAGGTGGTTCACCGCCATGAGGGGCTTTCGGGTCACGAGGGCCATGGCTTTCGCGGTGGTGAGCCCCACCAGCACGCCGCCGATGAGGCCGGGGCCGGCGGCGGCCGCGATGCCGTCGATGTCCCTCATCGTGCAGCCTGCACTCTTCAGCGCCCGCACGATCAGGCGGTCGATCACCTCCACATGGGCGCGGGCGGCGATCTCCGGCACCACCCCCCCATAGGCGGCGTGCTCGGCGATCTGGCTCAGGACCTCGTTGGACAGGATCTCGCCCCGTCCGTCGAAGCCGATGCCCACCACGGCGGCCGCGGTCTCGTCGCAGGTGGTCTCAATTCCGAGAATGCGCATGATGCTGGCTATCGCTGCTACGTAATGTTTCGGGCTTTCCGGCCCGTCTCCCTCCCCATAGCGGAGGACGATTCCGACGAATCGTCCTCCGCTATGGGGCTCCTTTTCGTGTCGCATCGTGTGGCCGCAAAACCGGATCCACTTTTGCGCACGATGCTCTATAGTCCGCCGCGCCGCACAAGATCAAACGCCGATCTCAAGACGATCCTTGATTTCTCAACGCAATCCCTTGATTTCGCACGGTCCTGTCAGACAAAAGAGCTCGACCCCTTCGATCACCCGAGGAGAACCCAGCCCGAATGGCCGCTTCATCGATCCTGGTCATAGGCACCCGCGGCAGTCCCCTGGCGCTGGCCCAGGCTCACGAGACGCAGGACCGGCTGGTGGCCGCCCATGGCTGGGCGGTGGAGAACCTGCCCCTGTCGATCATCAAGACCACCGGCGACGCCATCCAGGACCGGCCCCTGTCGGAGGCGGGGGGCAAGGGGCTGTTCACCCGGGAGCTCGACATCGCCCTGCTGGAGGGCTCCATCGACTTGGCCGTTCATTCCGCCAAGGACCTGCCGACCGCCCTGCCGGAGGGCATCGCCATCGCAGGCTTCCTGCCCCGGGAGGACGTGCGCGACGCCTTCATCAGCCGGCGCTTCAAGAGCCTGAGGGATCTGCCGCCGGGCGCAAGGGTGGGCTCGGCCTCCCTGCGCCGGCAGGCGCAGGTTCGCCGCCTGCGTCCCGATCTCCAGGTGACGCTGCTGCGCGGCAACGTGCAGACCCGGCTCGCCAAGCTGGAGCGCGGCGAGGTCGACGCGACCCTGCTCGCCATGGCGGGCCTGCGCCGCCTGAGGCTCACCGATCACGTGACCACGATTCTCGATACGGACGACTTCCTGCCCGCGGTCGGGCAGGGAGCCATCGCGGTGGCGATCCGCGCCGGGGACGAGCGGGTGCGGCAGGCCATCGATCCCATCCTCGACGCCCCTACCGGCCATGCGCTTGCCGCCGAGCGGGCCTTCCTGACCATCCTCGACGGCTCCTGCCGCACGCCGATTGCAGGTCACGCGCGCCTCGTCGGCGGCGAGCTCGAAATCCGCGGCCTCGTGCTGCGCCCGGACGGCTCCGAGTGCCTGGAGACGGCGCGGCGCGGCTCGCCTGCGGACGCGGTGGCCCTGGGGCGCGACGCCGGCAGCGAATTGCGGGGCCGGATGCCGGCCGGCTTCCTCAACCCCTGATGCGGGTTCTCGTCACCCGGGCGAGGGACGACGCCAGGCGCACGGCGGAGAAACTCGCCGCCCGGGGCCACGAGGCCGTTCTCGCGCCCGTGACCGAGATCGCGCCCACGGGCGAGCCGATGCCCGCAGGCTCCTACGATGCGCTCGTGGTCACCAGCGCCCATGCGGGAGCGGCCCTGTCTTCCCTGATCGACAAGCAGAAGCCCGTCTTCGCGGTGGGGGAGCGCACGGCCGATGCGGCGCGGGAGGCGGGCTTCGCCTGCGTGGTCGCCGCGGAGGGGGATGCCCTTTCCCTGTCGGGGCTGATACGAAACACCTTGAGCCCCGGCCTCGCGCTTCTCCATGTTGCCGCCCGTCACCGCAAGGACGAACCGGCGGCGTCCCTTCGGGCGGCCGGGTTCATCCTGCGGCAATGGGAGGCCTACGAGGCCCGGGCCGTCCAGGGCTTGCCGCAGGCGACTATTGCGGCCCTGCGCACTGGCCAAATCGGCGCGGCGCTCCATTATTCCCGTCGGAGCGCATGGCTTTTCGCCCGCCTGGCAGAGCAGGCCGGCCTGGCCTCCGCCCTCCGGGCCCTGCCGCATCTCTGCCTGTCGGCGGACGTGGCTGCGCCGCTGGAGGCTGCCGGCGTCCTGCCGCTGAAAGCGGGAGAACCTTCCGAGGAAGCGCTCCTGGAGTTGCTCGACGGCCTCCCGTGACGCGGGTGACCGCTTCGTTTACCCTTCCACCGTTAGGGAAGTTTGCCTAAGGGATCTTTGCCATGGCGGAGGAGCATGAGCCGACT
>DASQTM010000458.1:0-2357 GCA_035641875.1 Microvirga sp.
ACTATTTAGACTAAAGTAGGAAAGCGAGCGGAACGTTTTAGGACGTCCGTCCATTCTCGTGAGCAATAGTCTTCATGGATGAGGCTGCTCATGATCGTCACGGCGGATGAGGTCAATCGCTCGTTCAGGGGCACCCTCGACCTGCTCAACAGCCGGGCGGAGGGGCTGAAATCCTTCGACATGAGCGAGCGTGGCTTCTGGCGCTCCTTCACGGCGCTGTGGCTGACCCTTCCAGCCTATGTGGTCTCCCTGGCCTTCGAGCGCCTGCGCCTCGGCCTGCTCCAGCCCGACCGGTCCCTGCTGGACAATGTCTGGCTCGACCTCGTCGTGGCCTTAGGCCATGTGGCGGGCTTCCTGGCGCTTCCGGTCGCCATGATCTGGATGGCCCGCTGGCTCCGACTCGAGAAGGCCTATCTGCCCTTCGTGATCGTCACGAACTGGATCTCCGTCATCGGCATGCTGGTGCTCTCCGTGCCGGCCATGCTCATGCTGCTGGGCTGGGCACCTCCCGGTCTCGCCAGCCTCTTCAGCCTCGCTTTTGCGATTATCATCGTCCGGCTGCAATGGTTTGCCACCAAGTCGACGCTGGGCCTTTCAAGCATGCCGGCGTTGGGTATCGTCGTGCTCGGCATCGTGCTCAATGCCTTCGTCAGCACTGCGATGCGGAGCCTTCTAGGTTAGCTCCGGGTAGTCGACGCCGATCAGGTAGAGGCCCGTGGACGGGGCCATCGGGCCGCAGCGCTTGCGGTCCTGTGCTTCGAGAGCCGCTCGCACATCCTCAACCGACCAGCGCCCCGCGCCGGCCCGCTCCAGGGTTCCCGTCATCGAGCGCACCTGATGGTGCAGGAACGAGCGGGCGGAGGCCGAGATGCGGATCTCGTCGCCGATCCGCTCCACATCGAGCCGGTCGAGGGTGCGGATCGGGCTGTTGGCCTGGCATTCGGCGGCCCGGAAGGTGGTGAAGTCGTGCCGTCCCACCAGGAACTGCGCGGCTTCGTGCATCACCGCGTGGTCGAGGGGCCAGGCCACATGCCAGACCCGGTTGACCTCGATCGCCGGCGGCGCGCGGCGGTTGAGGATGCGATAGACGTAGTGCCGCTTGATGGCCGACAGGCGGGCGTGGAAGGTCCCGGGCGCCCGATGCGCGGACAGGACCGCCACCGGGTTCGGCCTCAGGTGGTAATTGGCGGCGTCGCGGACCGTGTCGGGACGCCAGTCCTTCTCCAGGTCCACATGGATGACCTGATGGGTGGCGTGCACGCCGGAATCCGTACGGCCCGCGCAATGCACCCGAACCGGGGTCCCGGCAAAGCGCTGAATGGCGTCCTCCACGGCCTGCTGCACCGAGAGGCCGTTCGTCTGATGCTGCCAGCCGGTGAACGGCGTGCCGTCATATTCGATGACGAGCTTGTAACGGGGCATGCTAACCCAGCTCCGCGAAGGCCCGGGCATAGACGGCCGGACCATGGGCCGCCTTCCCTCTCTCGGAGAGGGCCAGCGCCTGAAGGTAGGGCCCGTCATAAGGGGTCATGAGCCGTCTCGCCAAATCCGCCGTAAAGCCGAAGCGGCCATAATAACTTGGCTCGCCCAGGACGAGCACCAGATCCATGTCTTCCTGCATCAGACGCTTCACGCCCTCCCGCACCAGGGCGGACCCAATCCCCTGCCGTTGACGCTGCGGAAGCACTGCCAACGGGGCAAGGGCGCATGCTCTCATGGAAGGAGCGTCCGGCAAGGCGAGGCGGGAGAAGGCGACGTGGCCGAACGGCTTGCCGTCCTCGGCCGTCAGCGACAGGATGAGGTCCCCATCCGCGCGCAGGCGCTGCACCAGATCGACCTCCGCCTTCGGCCCGAAGGCGGCCTCGATGAGGGCGTGGATCTCCGGCCAGTCATGGGGCTCCTCCGGGCGGATCCTCATGTGAAGCGGGCGCCCGAGCCCAGCCTCACGCCGCGGAGAAATTCATCGGCCGCCAGGGGAGCCTTGCCGGCCCGCTGAACCTGGATCAGGCGAACCGCCCCCTCGCCGCAGGCGATGGCGGCATCCGCGTCGAGGAGCGTCCCTGGCTCGCCCGACCCCGGCGCCAGGGCGGCGCGCAGCACCTTCACCCGCTCGGGTCCCTTGCCGAAATCGGCGGTGAAATACGCGCCCGGGAAGGGGGAGAGGCCGCGGATATGGTCGTGGACGGCCTGAGCGGGCTTCGACCAGTCGATTCGGGCGTCCTCGTTCTTGAGCTTGTGGGCGTAGGTTACGCCCTCCTCGGGCTGGGGCGTGAAGCTCAAGGCCCCGCGGGAGAGGGCCGCCAGCGCCCGCACCATGAGGTCGGCCCCGAGCACCATGAGCCTGTCGTGGAGTTCTC
>DASQTM010000459.1:0-6304 GCA_035641875.1 Microvirga sp.
CGTAGCCTTTCAAATCCATGGCGGCGAGTTCCCGGGCGCTCTCGATGCGCAGCCGCTCCACTGCGCCGCCCTGAACGATGCCGAACATGGCCTTGCCCGGCTGCTCGCCGAAGGCGACGCGGCAGCGCTCGGCCCAGCGTAAGGAAAGGCGCATGGCCTTCTCGGCCACGTCGTCGGGACAAGGCAGCTTCACGCATTCGTCGAGCTGCATCTGGATGTCGGAGCCGAGCAGGCCCTGGATCTCGATGGAACGCTCCGGGGTCATCACATGCGTCGAGCCGTCGATATGGGACTGGAATGTGACGCCGGTCTCTTCCACCTTGCGCAGGGCCGAAAGCGACATGACTTGGAAGCCACCGGAATCGGTGAGAATCGGATAGGACCAGTTCATGAAATGGTGCAGCCCGCCGAGCCTTGCCACCCGTTCCGCTCCGGGGCGGAGCATGAGGTGATAGGTGTTGCCGAGCACCACGTCCGCGCCGAGCGCCTTGACCTGGTCGGGATACATGGCCTTCACGGTCGCCGCCGTGCCTACCGGCATGAAGGCAGGTGTGCGGATGACGCCGCGGGGCATCCGGATCTCCCCGATGCGCGCCGATCCGTCGGTCTTGTTGACGGTGAAGGTGAAGTGGTCGGTGGTCATTCAGAAGCTCTCTGTGTCATCCCGGGCCGCAGCGCAGGGGAGGAATCCATAACCGCTGCGCCTGACGAATGGATCCCCTTCCGGCCTTTCGAACCGCCAGGCAGCACAATAGGATCAACGCCGGAACAGCAGGCTGGCGTCCCCGTAGGAGTAGAAGCGATAGCCGCTCCCAACCGCATGGGAGTAGGCCTCCCGCATGGGCTCGAGCCCGGCGAAGGCCGAGACCAGCATGAACAGGGTCGAGCGCGGCAGGTGGAAATTGGTCATGAGCACATCCACCGCCTTGAAGCGGTAGCCGGGGGTGATGAAGATGGCCGTGTCGCCCGAAAACGGCGCAAGGGAGCCGTCGTCCCGGGCGGCGCTCTCCAGGAGCCGCAGTGATGTGGTGCCCACGGCGACGATGCGCCCTCCCCGGGCCCTCGCCTCGTTGAGCGCCTCTGCCGTTTCTTCGGTGATCGTGCCCCATTCCGCATGCATGCGGTGTTGGTTGGTCTCTTCCACTTTCACTGGCAGAAAGGTGCCGGCCCCCACATGAAGGGTCACGAAACGGCGGGAGACGCCACGCTCATCGAGGCGGCGGAAAAGATCCTCCGTGAAGTGCAGGCCCGCCGTCGGCGCCGCAACGGCACCCTCGTCCCGGGCGTACACCGTCTGGTAGTCGGCCCTATCCCGGTCATCCATCGGACGCTTGCCGGCGATGTAGGGCGGCAGGGGCAACTCGCCGAGGCGGGCGATGGCCTCGTCCAGAAAAGCGCCCGAGAAGGAAAACCGCAAGCCCACATCGCCGCCCTCCCCCTTGCTCTCGACCTCCGCATCGAGGCGCACGAGTTCGCAGACCGTGCTCTCGGCCTCCTCGCCGAAGCGGATGCGGTCGCCCACGTTCAGCTTCTTGGCGGGACGGGCGAAGGCGCGCCAGCGGTCCGCCCCTTCCCGCTTGTGGAGCATGATCTCGACCCGCGCCGCCGTTTCCTCGCGGATTCGGAGGCCGTGGAGCCGGGAAGGAATGACCCTGGTGTCGTTGAGCACCAGCACGTCGCCGGGCCGCAGGAGATCCGGCAGGTCGCGGACCATCCGGTCCTCGAAAGCCGCATCGGGCCGGATCACGAGCATGCGCGCGGCATCCCGCGGCTCCACGGGGCGGAGCGCGATGTTCTCCTCGGGAAGATCGAAATCGAACAGGTCGACGCGCATGGGAATTTCCACTCTCGCCATGGCCGGGCTTGTCCCGGCCATGACGGAGGTGCAAATGTGACGCCTTACGCGTCCGCCGCCACCTTCATGGACACGATGCGGTCCGGGTCGCGCACGGGCTCGCCGCGCTTGATCTTGTCCACGTTCTCCATGCCGTCGGTCACCTTGCCCCAGACGGTGTATTGCTTGTCGAGGAAGCGGGCGTCGTCGAAGACGATGAAGAATTGCGAGTTGGCGGAGTGCGGCGCATTCGTCCGCGCCATGGAGCAGGTGCCGCGCACATGAGGCTCCGCGTTGAACTCGGCCTTAAGGTCCGGCAGGTCGGAGCCGCCGGTGCCGGTGCCGGTCGGGTCGCCGGTCTGGGCCATGAAGCCCTCGATGACCCGGTGGAACGGGACGTTGTCGTAAAAGCCCTGACGGGCCAGGGTCTTGATGCGCTCCACATGGCCGGGGGCGAGATCGGGGCGCAGCTCGATCACCACGCGGCCCTTGGTGGTTTCCAGGATGAGGGTGTTTTCGGGGTCGGCCATAGAATGCTCCTGAAGTGGGTTGTTCGAGAGAGGAATCGTCCGCCCGGTCACATGGACCGGGAATCGATGAAGCGGATGGCGAAGATGCGCCCGGCGATGGCGCGGCCCAGGCCTTCCGTGACAGGAAGCGGCGAGCATCGCTCCAGAGCGTCCCGCACTGAATTGGTGAAAGGCTCCCGCCGGTCATCCTGCGTTCCGGCCCTGTAATAGGTGATGCGAGGCCTGCCGAGAAGTTCCCCGGTCCGCTTGAAGCTGAACCGCACGGTCAGCTCCTGGCCGGAGAACCCGCTGCCCGAGGGCGGCTGCCAGCAGGCCTGGATGGCCCGGAACACGTCCCGGATGGTATCGACGCGCCGGACCGGCGACGCATCCGCCTGCGGCCTGATGGTTCCCCTCAGGCTCTCGGGCAGGCTGGGGGGCAGCTCGTACTGCTCCTGCCTCTCGTCGGGATCGTCGAACGGAAACAACCCCTGCCCGGCTGCCGGAAGAACCGGAGCCGCGGCGAGGAGAAGCGCGGCGGCCATGCGCCGCGTTCCCGATGGGAGGCAGGAGCGCATCACTTCGCGTCGGCGGCGAGTTGCATCTTCACGATCTTGTCGGGGTTCGAGACCGCGCCGTTGTCCGCCGCACTCCCCTTCTTGATCTTGTCGGCCACATCCATGCCGGCCACCACCTCGCCGAAGAGGGTGTACTGGCCGGTCAGGGACCCGCAGCCCTCGTAGCAGATGAAGAACTGGCTGTTGGCGGAATTGGGGCTCTGGGACCGCGCCATGCCCACCGAGCCGCGCTTATAGGGGGTCTGGGTGAACTCGGCCGGAATGTTGGGCAGGTCGGACTTGCCGGCTCCGGTGCCGGTCGGGTCGCCGGTCTGGGCCATGAAGCCCGGGATCACCCGGTGGAACACGATGCCGTTGTAGAAGCCGCGCTGGGTCAGGGCCTTGATCTGCTCCACGTGCTTGGGCGCGAGGTCCGGGCGCAGCCGGATGGTGATGCGGCCGTCCTTGGTGTCGAGATAGACGGTGTTCTGCGGATCGTTGGCCTGCTGGGCGGCGGCAGGGACGAGGCCGGCGAGCACCAGCGCTCCGGCGGCGAGCAAACGCTTCATGGATTCAGTCTCCTTACAAGTACGGGCGGCGTCATGGCCGCTTGAATTTGTCCCTCAATCGCCCGGCGACAAGGCTGGGCACGAAGGTTGTGACGTCGCCCCCCATGGCTGCGATCTGGCGCACCAGGGTGGCGGTGATGGGGCGCACCGGCGGCGAGGCCGGGAAGAACAATGTCTGCACCTCCGGCGCCATGGCGGCGTTCATGGAGGCCATCTGGATCTCGTAGTCGAAATCGGTGCCGTCCCGCAGGCCGCGGACGATGAGGCTCGCCCCATGGCGCCGGGCGGCCTCCACCGCGAGATCGCCGAAGGTCGTCACCTCCAGCTCGACCCCTTCCGCCTCCAGCAGGGGCGCGCAGACCTCCCGCAGCATCTCGGCCCGCTCCTCGGGGCTGAAGACCGGGGCCTTGGAGGAATGAACCCCGATGGCCACCACGATCCGGTCCGCCACCCGGCAGGCCTGCCGCAGGACGTCCAGATGGCCGTTGGTGACCGGGTCGAAGCTGCCGGTATAGAGGGCGATGCGCGTCATGGGCCTATGGGGTAACGGGAGAACGGCACGGGGGCAAGCCGGGATAGCGTGACCGTAAGCTGCCGCACGGCCCGTAAGACTCCCCTGCTTTTTTGTAGTATTGTTGCACGAGGGGGTCCAGCATCATGAACATTCTCCGCCTCTTCGGCTTACGACGGCTTGCCCCATACGCGCTCCTGCTCGCTGCTCTGACCGCTCAGGCTTCCGCCGAGCCGACCAGCAGCGCCCTTCCGGCCGAGGCCAGGACCATCGCGATCGGCAGCTATATCTTCCCGCGGATCGTGGGCGACATGAGCCGGATCTCGAAGACCGATTACAACAGCGACGGCCTTGGGTTCAGCGTGCGCTATCGAAGAGAGGACGACACCTGGGCCGACGTCTACATCTACGACCGCAGCCGCAACCTGAGGTCCGGTTCAGCCCTGTCCCATGCCCGGAGCGAGCTTGTCTCGGCTCTCGAGGCCATCGATGAGGGCGTATCACGGGGCGACTACGAGCGCGCCGACATTCTCGACCGATCCGTGAGCGGCGCCTTCGCCAAGGCCCACCTGACCGTGGTGCGGGCGGGCGCGACGCGCTATTCCTATGTGTTCATTACCGTGCACAAGGGCAATTTCGTGAAGATCCGCCTGACCAGCGGCGACCGCAGGAACGCGGACGCCATTGCGAGCCGCTTCCTGAAGGAATACAGCCGGGTTCTGGGGAAGACCTGACGCGGTGCCGGCCATCCGGGCGATGGCCTTTCAACAACCGGGAATGTCCCATGACGCCCCGCCTGAGAGATGCCTTCGAGACCGCCTACAAGGCCTTCGGCTCGCGCCGCCTGGGGCGACCGATGGAGGTCTGCCGCTGCAATATGTGCATGAGCGATGAGATGGAGCGGAGCATTCTTCGAACGCCCCTGCGGGAGCTTTCCCGCGAGCAGCTTTATGAATACACCAATTCCGCCCACGGCTGGTCGGATGAGTTCCTCTACTTCATTCCCCGCTACATGGAGCTGATCGAGAGGGGTGAGGAGCTGACGCTCCTCGACAATCACCAGATTCTGGCCCGATTCAAGAAGGCTCCCGAAAACCGCATGAGCGCGGCCGAGGAGGCGGCCCTCGGAGAATGGCTGCTGGCCCTGTTCGAGGACCGGCTTCTGAGGCCCGTCTCGGATGAGGAACTGGATAGGGCGGCCCGGTCGATCGGCGATCTTTGTTTTCCGGATTTTCTCGCCCGTGATCTGGCCGAGGTGATCGAGGTCGCATCGCCGACCCCCTTCGACACCACCGGGTTTCAGAAGCTCTGGGATTCCTGCCGGACCCGCGAGGCCGACCTGCGCCTCGCCGGCCTGATCCTCCTGGCCACGGCGGAAGGGTGGTCCACCACCGGAGACCCGCGCAGGACGAGGGCCCTCTGGTGGATGTGGCTGTCGCGGTTCTGGTCGGACGACAACCGGCTCGTCGAAGCTTTCGAGCGGGAAACGGACGAGTGCGCCCAGGAACTCCTCCTCGCCGCCCTTGGCTGAACGGCCTGTGGCATCAGCGGAAAGGACCAGGCCGGAATCAGCTCGGCCGTGCGCTGCCGCACGGCGGTCCGGGCGGCTCTGTGAGATGAACCATTAACCAAACGTTAAGGTTTCCCGGGAGGGTCCCATGGTCGTTCGCTTCTCGCTCGTTCTCCTGACCGCCGCCGCCGTGCTGGCCCCGGCCGCCGTGTCCTCGGGCATCATCCTGCTGGCCGGCTGATGGAAGCCGGGCGAACCGCCCGGCCAAGAGCCTCTCGGAGCAAGACTCTCCCGCATCCCTGTAGTAATGTTGCGTGGGAGAGTTCCATATGGCCTTTGTTTTCCGCCTGATCAGCCTTGGCCGCCTGGGCCTTTGCGCGGCCCTGCTGGCGCTGGTTCCCGCAGAGGCTTTCGCCCAGCCGGTCCAAAGCCCCATTCCGTTCGACGCCAAGGTCGTGCAGATCGGGAGCTTCCCCTTCCCACGCAAGATTGCCGGCCTGTCGCGGACCTTGAAAACGGATTATCGCAGCGCAGGCTGGGGCTTCAGCGTGCGCTACACGGGCATCGACGACACCTGGGCCAACATCTACATCTACGACCGGGAGCAGGACCTCGCATCGGGTTCGGCCCTGGCCCATGCCAAGGCCGAACTGGCCTCGACCCTCGCGGACATCGACGCGGGCGTATCCAAGGGCAGCTACCAGAGCGCCGAGATTGTGGACCAATCGGAAGACGGCGCCTTCGCCAAGGCTCACCTCAAGATCGCGCAGGCGGGAAAAACACGGGATTCCTATCTGTTCATCACGGTGCGCCA
>DASQTM010000460.1:0-6632 GCA_035641875.1 Microvirga sp.
CGGGGCCGGGTTCGATGTCGTGTTTTCCGACGTGGTCATGCCTGGCATCGGGGGAGTCGAGCTCGGCCAGGAAATCCGGCGCCGCTACCCTGGCCTGCCGGTCGTGCTCACGTCAGGCTACAGCCACGTCCTCGCCGAGGAAGGCCGGCACGGCTTCGAGCTGCTGCACAAGCCCTATGCGGCCGATGAACTCTCACGGGTGCTGCGCCGCGTGGCGCAACGGAGGAGGCGTCCCGGCCGATGAGGCCGCGACGGCAGGGTGTTATAATATTCGGCGGCGGATCGCCCAGGGTTTTATCGGGTAGCGTCAGAAAATCGCCCTGGCCCCAGAGCAACAATGCGAGCTGGGCCCATTCGAACCCTGCGTCCGCCGCCAAGTCGATTGGTCCATTCTGCGCGAATGTCGATGGAAATATTCGGCCGATCAAGGCGAAGACAACGTCCGTGTCGGGATCCGGTTCCGGCTAATTAACTAATTATTGGCAGCTGCGCGATTCCGTGCAAAGATCCCTTTGTTGCCGGTGAGGGTTGCGCCACCCGTGTTTGGCGCTTCGATGATCGTTCCGTTCGGATATTTCCAACCTACTCTGGGAGCCGCTGCGATGACAGACGCCCCGCTCGTTCTCCTTGTCGAGGACGAGACGATGATTGCCATGATGGTTGAGGATGAGCTCAGGGATGCCGGCTATGGGGTCGCCGGGCCGTTCGCAACCTGCAGCGCCGCCTCCTCATGGTTGCTGACCAACAGGGCCGATCTCGCCATCCTGGACACGCGGCTTCAGGACGGCTCCTGCCAGGAGCTCGCGCTCGAGCTGAGAGACCGCAGCGTCCCCTTCGTGGTGTATTCCGGGGCGATCGACACCCATCTGACGGAACTCGAGGGAGCGCCCTGGGTGTCGAAGCCTGCCCCGGGGACGGCGCTCCTCGACGCCCTCAAGACGGTGGCGTCCCGACGCCAGGACGCCGCCTAGCGCGACCGGCAGGGTCGGCCGCTGCTCGTCGGCATGCTCGTGGCCGCGGGCTCATCGTTCATCACCTCGATGCAGGCCGTCCCGATCAGCGGGTTGACCGCGACGACGCTGCACGTCACAGAGCCCCTATGCTTTCTCGGGGCTGCCTGTCCAGGGCCGCGCTGTACGGCCGGATACCGCGGAACGGGCCCGTGGACCGGCAATCCTCGGAGCCTTCCGGCGCCGCCCTGGCTGTCCTGCGAGGTCTATTGACATAGGGCGCCGATACCCCAACAAGCTGCGCTATACTTCGAGGCAAGGCGCGGGCATCGCGCCGCGGCGAGATCCTGCGACGAGGGAGAATTCATGGCGGCGATCTCACGTCCCAGGCTGTCCCTGCGCGTGCGGCTCCTCATGCTCACCGCCGTGGCTCTCGTGCCGGCGCTCGCCATCCTCGTCTACAACGAGGTGGCGCTGCGCCGGAGCCGCGAGGCCGAGGTGCATGCGCTGGCGCTCCGCTTCGGTCAGCTGGCGTCGCTCGAGCTGCAGGGCGTCATCGAGGGCTTGGAAGGATTGCTGCTTGCCATCGCGCGCGCGCCGGTCGTGCGATCCTTTGAGAATGAGCCATGCCGCAACTACCTGGCGGACCTGCAGATCCAGTCGCCGCACGTGACGGCCATCACGGTCATCGATCTCCAGGGCGCCGTCCGGTGCCGGACCGACAAGGCGGGCGAGGGGCGGCGTCTCGAGGACAGACCCTATTTCAAGGAAGCGCTCGCAACCGACGGCTTCGTGGTCGGCGAGTATACGGTGAGCCGAATTTCCGGAAGAGCGGCCTTGCCGCTCGCCACCCCCATCAGGGACGACAGCGGCGCAGCGGCGGGTGTTCTCGTGGCGGGTCTCGACCTGGATTGGCTTGGCCGAAGGCTGCGGCAGCGGGATTTCGCCCGCGGCAGCGCGCTCACCATCGCCGATCGGAACGGCGTGATCATCGCCCGGGAGCCCTTGCCGGAGCGCTTCATCGGCACGCGGATTCCCGAACCGTTCCTGTCGCTGGTCAATGCCGCATCGGCCGGCACGCGGGAGGTCACCAGTCAGGACGGGACGCGGCGGATCATCGGCTATGTTCCGGCGACCATGATGCCGAAGGGCCTGTATATCAGTTCCGGCATCTCCCGCGATGAGGCTTTCCTGGCGATCGACCAGGCCACCCGGCGCGGCATCGCCCTGGCGCTGGTCGGCGCCGCGATTGCGTTCGGGGCGGCCTGGGTCTTCGGCCGCCGCGTCGTCGGTCGGCCGGTCGAAAGACTGGTGAGCACCATCAGGGCATGGCGGGACGGAGACCGCGCCGCCCGCACGGGCATGTTCGCCAAGGCCGGGGAGCTCGAGGCTGTCGGAGCGGCCATCGACGGGCTTATGGACGAGCTCGGCGTCCAGCAGGCTGAGCGCGAGCGCAGTGAAGCGCGTCAGCGCCTCCTGATCAACGAGCTGAACCACCGGGTGAAGAACACTCTCACCACCGTGCAGTCCATCGCGAGCCAGAGCCTGCGCAACGCCGTGACGGCGGCGGACGCGAAGGAGGCCATCGAAGGCCGCCTGTTCGCCCTGTCGCGGGCCCACGACGTTCTGACGCGCGAAAAATGGGAAGGGGCGGACCTCTCCGAGATCGTGGAGCAGGCGGTCGCGCCTTACTCCAGCCGCGGCGAGGACAGGCTCCATCTCAAGGGACCGACGGTCCGCCTTCCACCCCATACGGCCCTGTCGCTCGCCATGGTGCTTCAGGAACTGGCGACGAACGCCGTGAAGTATGGCGCATTGTCCAACACCGCCGGGGAGATCCGCATCGCCTGGGAGGTCTCACGCGCCGAGCCTCCCCACCTTCGCCTCCGGTGGCAGGAGAGCGGAGGGCCCTCCGTCCAGGCGCCCAGCCGCAAGGGGTTCGGCTCCCGCCTGATCGAGCGCAGCCTTGCCGGGGACCTCGGTGGAAACGTTCGCCTCACGTTTGCCCCGGCCGGTCTTGTCTGCACAATCGATGCGCCCCTCCCATGAATGAGCGCCCGTCGCGAATCGCAGGAGCGGCGCCATGCCGGGCTCCCGCCCGGGGATCGGCGCCCCTCCACGCGCGCGGCAGGTTGTCGCCCGGGGCCGCAGCCCGGCTGCGCAAGGGGCGATGGCTCAGCAAAGCCTTGGCGGCGACGGATTGACCTTGTTCATCTCCCGCGATCTGCTGCAGGGAGCGCAGGCGGAGCGGCGAGAAAAGACCGATGGCGAACCCTATGTCTGCCCGATCCCGCAGGATGTCCGGCCGCGACGTCCCGGCCTTGCCTGAGCCAACATGATGAGGGTGCGTCCAGGGTCGGATCCTGTCAGCCCGCTTCGCCGCGCCGACCCGGAGATCCTCTGACATGGTCCGACTTCGCTCAGCTCTGGCGCGCTGGCGGCAGGCCTTCAGCCCTGCGGCATTTCCTTACGGACGCTTCTTTGGCGCGCTCCTGATCGGCGCATTGGGGGGATGGCTCTTCGTCCAGGCGCGCCTGCCCCTGCCGTGGATGCTCGGCTCCATGACGGCCTGCACCCTGGCGGCCCTCGTGCGCGCGCCGATCGCGGCGCCAGGTTCCGTGCGGCCGCCGATGACGATGATCATCGGCGTGATGCTCGGTGTCGGCTTCACGCCGCAGATCGTCGAAAGCGTCGCCAACTGGATTCCGACGCTGCTGGGATTGGCGGCCTTCATTCTCGTGAGCGGCGTCGCCTGCGTGGCCTATTTCCGCTGGGTTGGAAAATTCGACCTCCCGACCGCGTATTTCGCCGGCATGCCGGGCGGCCTCGTCGAGATGGTGATCGTCGGCGAGGGCAAAGGCGGCGACGCCCGGATCATTGCTCTCGTTCACTCGGCGCGCATTCTTCTCGTCGTGCTCACGTTGCCGTTCCTGGTGCAGTGGATCAGCGGCGTCCCTCTCGGCGACAGACCCCAGATCGGCGCGTCGATTCTCCACACGCCGTGGCGCGACGAGGTCTGGCTCCTTGCAACGGCCCTGGCCGGGGCATGGCTGGGCCATCTCCTGCGCCTTCCGGCCCGACTGCTGCTCGGCCCCATGCTGGTCAGCGCAGCGGTGCATGTTCTCGGCTGGACCCGGTTCGTGCCGGCGGTCGAGATCGTCAACATTGCGCAACTCGTGCTGGGGACATCCATCGGCTGCCGCTTTGCGGGGACGTCTCCCCGGGAAATCGCTCGCATCCTCGCGCTGTCCCTCGGATCCGTGGCGATCCTGCTCGCGATCACTCTCGCGTTCGCAGCGGGGATGAGCCAGGTTTCGGCTTATGGCGAGATCCCGCTGCTCCTGGCCTACTCGCCCGGCGGCCTTGCCGAGATGAGCCTCGTGGCGGTGTCCATCGGCGTCGAGGTGGCCTTTGTCGCCGCCCATCACGTCATTCGGGTGTTCATCGTGATGCTCGGAGCCGCGCCGGTGTTCGCGATCCTAAGGCGCCGGCGTGAATGACGCTTCAGGACGCCCATCCGCCTGAGGAGCAAGTAAAATCCTCGTCCTGCAAGGAACCGGCAGGCGCACCTTGCAGTCAAGCGCAGTCCATCCCGCTATTGGATCTCTGTTCCATGGATCCAATCCAATAAGCAGCAGAATGTGTGGAATGGGACTCCATGCAGAAAACTTCCAACCGAAGCATAGGGAGCTGCGATGCCGAAGTTGAACATGCAGACTCTACATACCTCCGAATTTCCTCTGTAGTATTCGGAGCGGGAGGGGTACTGTTTTGGTGAGCCGGATCCTTGAAAATCTGCGCCTTGTTGGGGTGGTGGAAAGCCTTCCAACGACATGAATGCGACAGCGGCAAGCAAAGGCTGCCGCACGAGTCGTTTCTGTGAGTCATTCGCAAAGTAGGTGAAGCAAACGAACATCCTTTGGGAGAGCGCGATGGCGTTCTTGGGAATCAAGTCCGCCCTGTCTCAGGCGAATCCGGTTGACGCGCTCAAGCAGATCGGCGGCGCGAGCTTCGCCAGTCGGATCGCCAGGGTCGATCAATGCGTCCAGCAGCCGGTTCGGAAAGGAACCATCGCCCACAAGGTTTACGAGGATCTCATCGAGCGGCGTTTCGATGCGGTGCGCAGGATGCTCCGGCGCATCGGGGCGAGCTGATTTATACGCGAGAGGAAACGATGGCGGCGAGGAAGGCTAAGGCCAAAGAACAAAGCCAGTCCTGGGCTCAATCAGGAAGCCGGGGCGGCAAGAGGATCTCCTTGGAGGAGCTCAATCGGAAAATCGTCGACCCGAGCACGCCGCCGCAGGAGCTCGCACAGTACTTCCTGCGGGACGACAACGAGTCGGGTCCATTCGATCCCGCGTTGAAGCTCAATCCGGAAACGGTGGACGTTCCCGCGACGCCTGCCGGCCGAGCCCGCGGAGACGTCCTGCTGGCCAGCGCCAACAACATCGCCCGGTTGCGCCGCCGCATGGCGTTCGAGGCGCGCATCGGCTCGGGCTACAAGGGTCCCATCATCGTGTCGGAGGGCGATTCCTGGTTCCAGTACCCCCTGCGCCTCCAAGACGTCATCGACCACCTCTCGGTCGATTACGCCATCAGGAGCCTCGATGCCGCCGGGGACACCCTGCAGAACATGTTCGAGGAAGGGGAGTACATCGACGCCATCCAGGAGACCGGCGCCTCCGTCTTCCTGTTCAGCGGAGGCGGAAACGACGTCCTGGGCGGCGGCAATCTCAAGGAGCACCTGCGCGACTTCGACCCCGCTCTCTCGGCCGAGCAGCATCTCCTCCCGAGCTTCAGGCAGCTGACGGATCACGCCATCGCGCTGTACGATCGCATCTTCCGCTCGGTCGAGGACCTTCCGGGCGACATCCTGACGATCTGCCATGGCTATGACCGGCCCATCCCCAACAACGGCAAGTGGCTCGGCCGGCCGATGGTCGAGCGCGGCATCAACGACCCCGGGTTTCAGGTCGCGATCGTGAAGGTCATGATCGACCGCTTCAACTCGAAGCTGAAGTTGCTGGCGGACACCTTTTCCAATGTCACCTATCTCGATGTGCGGGGCGTGGTGGGCGCGCAACCCTCCCGTTGGGACGATGAGCTGCACCCGACGAGCGTTGCCTACGGCGATGTCGCCGCACGGTTCAGGGCGGAGATCCAGCAGAGCGCAAAGCCCAGGACGCTGGCGGCAGGCGCGAAGGCGCGCGCTCGCGGCCGGAGCGTTCGCCGGGACGCTCAGGAGAGGGACCTGTCGCCGAAAGCTCCTGCGGTCGCGCGGGGCGGTCGTCAGGGCATCTCCCTGCATGTCGGCCTCAACTTCGTCGATCCCAGGCATTACGGCAGCGAGGCGCCGCTGGCGGCCTGCGAGTATGATGCCCAGGACATGGCGAACATCGCAGGGGCGAAAGGCTTTCAGGTCGCCGGCACCCTGCTGAGCAAGGCGGCGACCCGGAAAGCCGTGATCTCCGGCATCGCCGACGCGGCAAAGAAACTGAAAGCCGGCGACATCTTCCTGTTCACCTATGCGGGCCATGGCAGCCAGATCCCGGACTTCAACGCGGACGAGGAGGACGGCTCCGATGAGACGTTCTGCCTCTACGACGGAATGCTGATCGATGATGAACTTTACGACCTTTGGGCCGAGTTCAGGGACGACGTGGGCGTGCTCGTCGTATCCGA
>DASQTM010000461.1:0-5210 GCA_035641875.1 Microvirga sp.
GGACGAGGTCGGCCTCACCTTCGTGGGGCACGCCACCTTCCTCATCGAGACGCCCGAAGGCGTTCGCATCGCTACCGACTATAGCGACGGCACGCGCCCGCCTGTGACCCCGGACGTGGCCACGATGAACAAGGCGCATTCCACCCATTTCAGCATCCGCCCCGATCCCGGCATCAAGCACGTCCTGAAGGGCTGGAACCCCGCCGGCGGACCGGCCTATCACGACCTGACCGTGCAGGACGTACGCATCCGCAACGTCTCCACCAATATCCGCAGCTATGGCGGGGCGACGGAATATGACGGCAACTCCATCTTCGTCTTCGAGACGGCCCAGCTGTGCATCGCCCATCTGGGCCATCTGCACCACACGCTGTCGCCGGAGCATCTCAGGAAGCTGGGGCGGATCGACGTTCTCCTGGTGCCGGTGGATGGAGGCTATACCCTGGAGACCTTCGACATGATGGAGGTGCTGCGCTCGATCAACGCGCCGCTCATGATCCCGATGCACTTCTTCGGCTCGTCCACCCTCAACCGCTTCCTGGCGTCGGCACGGGAGCATTTCCCCGTCGAGCATGGCAACGGGGCCTCGATCACCCTGTCGCGGGCCGCATTGCCGAAAACTCCGAAGGTCCTCGTGCTGCCGGGGTACTGAGAAAATCTCCTAGCACCTTGGCGGCGGGATTAGTCTTAGTGGATCTCCGGCTCGGGGATGCCGCCCCGTCCCTCGAGAAAGTCGAAATCGCAGCCGTCTTGAGCCTGTCGGATGTGCTGGGCATAGAGGCGATTGTAGCCGCGCGGATAGTCCCGCGGCGGCGGCGACCAATCTTTCAGCCGCTCGGCGATTTCGTCGTCGCCGAGGTGGAGGTGGATCGAGCGTTTCGATACGTCGATGGTGATGAGATCGCCGTTGCGCACCGCGGCCAGCGGCCCGCCGATATGGGCTTCGGGGGCGACATGCAGGATGCAGGCGCCGTAGCTCGTCCCGCTCATGCGCGCATCGGAGATGCGCAGCATGTCGCGCACCCCTTGCTTCAGGAGCTTCTGCGGGATCGGCAGCATGCCCCATTCCGGCATGCCCGGACCGCCGATCGGACCCGCGTTGCGCAGCACCATGATATGGTCCGGCGTCACGTCGAGATCGGGATCCTTCACGGCCGCCGCCATGTCCTCGTAGCGGTCGAACACGATGGCCGGGCCCGTATGCTGGAGGAGGCGCGGCTCGGCGGCCGGCGGCTTGATCACGCAGCCGTCCGGCGCGAGGTTGCCGTAGAGGATCGCGGTGCCGCCGGAGGATGCAACCGGCTTGTCGAGCGGCCGGATCACGTCGTCGTCGTATACCGCCGCCCCGTCGAGGGCGTCGCGCAGGGTGCCGGTGACCGTGCGGGCGTCGAGGTGAAGCAGGCCCTCCAAGCGCTTGAGGAGGCCGCGGATGCCACCGGCGATATGGAAGTCCTCCATCAGCCACGCGCCGGAGGGGCGCAGGTTCGCGATCACCGGCACCTTCTGGGCGAAGTCATCGAAATCGGTGAGCTTCAGCTCGACCTCGGCCCGCCGCGCCATGGCGACGAGATGGATCATCGCGTTGGTGGAGCCGGCGAGCGCGTTGTGGACCAGGAGGGCGTTCTCGAAGGACCGCCGGTCGAGGATGTCCGACGGCTTGAGATCCTCCCAGATCATGTCGACGATCCGCCGTCCGCAGGCTGCGGCCATGCGCGGGTGGGCGGCGTCGGCGGCCGGGATCGAGGCCGCGCCCGGCAGGGTGAGGCCGAGAGCCTCCGCAAGCGATGTCATGGTCGAGGCCGTGCCCATGGTCATGCAGGTGCCGTTCGAGCGGGCGATACCCGCCTCGATATCGTTCCATTGCTGGTTGGTGATCGTGCCGGCTTCCTTCTCGGCCCAGTACTTCCATGCGTCCGACCCGGAGCCCAGGATCTTGCCGCCATGATGGGCGCGCATCATGGGTCCGGCCGGCATGAAGATCATTGGGAGGTCCGTCGAGATCGCTCCCATGATCGTCCCGGGCGTGGTCTTGTCGCAGCCGCCCATGAGCACCGCGCCGTCCATGGGGTGCGAGCGAAGCAGTTCCTCGACCTCCAGCGCCAGGAGGTTGCGGTAGAGCATGGTGGTGGGCTTCACCCAGCTCTCGGAGAGGGAGAGCGCCGGAAGCTCGATGGGGAAGCCGCCCGCCTGCCAGACCCCGCGTTTGATCTCCTCGACGCGCTGTCGGAAATGCTGGTGACAGGGCTGGGCGTCGCTCCAGGTGTTGATGATCGCCACCACAGGCTTGCCTAGGAAGTCTTCCGGCGCATAGCCCATCTGGAGCGTGCGCGAACGGTGGCCGAAGGCGCGCAGGTCCTGGGCGCCGAACCAGCGATGGCTCCGCAGGTCCTCGGGCTTCTTCCTTGTCATGGTGCTGCTCATCTCTTGCTGCTGCTCTTGACCGGCGCGCCTTCAAACATGCGGCGCCGTGCGTTTTCGATATGGGTTTCCATGGCCACGCGGGCGGAGGTCGCGTCGCGGGCCTCAATGGCGGCTAGAATCGAGGTGTGCTCGTCCTGGACGAGGCGAAGGCGATTGTCGCTGCGCAGCATGGACAAATTGCGGGTCAGGTTCATGCCCAGGGTAATATGGGCCTGCAGCGAGAGCAGGACGGATATGTAATAGTGATTGTGGGTGGCCCGGGCGACCGCCTGGTGGAAACGCGAGTCTTCGTCGACGCCAAGCTGCCCCGTTCGAATGCAGACCTCCAGGGCCTCAAAGGCTGATCGGATCTCGGCCAATTGGGCGCTGTCCCAGCGCTCGGCCGCAAGGGCCGCCGCGGCTCCCTCCAGACCGACCCGGAACTCGAAGCACCGCTGAATGTCGGCGATGGAACCGACCGGAACGAAGCGCAGCACGGCGTCGTCCGGGCGGCGCGTCACATAGGAGCCCGATCCCTGCCGCGAGACGATCAGCCCGTCGTCCCGCAAGCGCGCCAGGGCCTCGCGCACCACAGGCCGTGAAGCGCCGAAGCGGCGCGCCAGCTCGACCTCGGAGGGCAGGCGCGCGTTTTCCGCGAACTCGCCGGACACGATGGAGCCGAGGATGCCGTCATAGATGCCGGAACTGCGTTTCGCGGCTCCGCTCGCCATCTGCACCTCTCGTGTGCGCTCGATCACCATCCTAGGCTCCTGCGATCCCTCTTCATCAAGCCGGTTGAGCATAGGAAGTCCCTACATCTCAATGGAAAAAACCGAAGGGCACTTGTCATCATTTGATAAAATTTGTCAATAGTTGTTGCAATATCAGTTCTGGAGGCGTAAGGATGCGTCGAGCTGCAGCGGCCCGGACAAGAGACTGCAGTCCCCTCAACGTTCACCTGGGAGGAACTTCGTGAAAAGACTTCTGACAAGCTTGCTGCTCGCCGCCGCTGCGCTGACCGCCCCGCTTCAGGCGCAGGAATGGCCTCCGCGCCAGGTCACGATCGTGGTTCCCTTCGCGGCCGGCGGGACGACGGACATGTTCGCCCGCATCTTCGGCCAATCGCTGCAGGTGAAAACCGGCGCCGCCTTCGTGGTGGAGAACAAGGCGGGGGCGGGCGGCAACATCGGCACGGCGCAGGTCGCCAAGGCCGCGCCCGACGGAGCCACGCTTCTCGTCGGAACGGTGAGCACCCATGCCATCAACCCGTTCCTGTACAAGAACATCGCTCACGACACCGAGAAGGACTTCCAGCCGGTGAGCCTCTTTGCCCGGCTGCCCAATCTCCTGGTCGTCAACCCGAAGATCCCGGTCAAGAACGTCGCCGAGCTGGTCGAGTACCTGAAGCAGAATCCGGGCAAGCTGAACTACGGCTCGTCCGGCGCCGGCACCTCGACCCATCTCGCCTCCGAGCTCTTCCAGATGATGACCGGGACGAAGATGAACCACCTGCCGTACCGCAGTTCCAACGACGTGATGAACGCGCTCGCCGGCGGGCACCTGGATCTTGCCTTCGACAACATGACGCTGGCCTGGCCCCAGGCTCAGGCGGGCGTGGTGCGGGCCCTGGCGGTGACCAGCAAGGAGCGCAGCCCGACCGCTCCCGACGTGCCGACCCTGGCCGAGTCTTTCCCGGGCTTCGAGGCGACCTCCTGGCACGGTCTCTTCGTTCCGGCCGGCACGCCGCGTCCCATCGTCGAGCGCCTCGCATCCGAGGTGAAGACGGTCTTCGACAGCCCGGAGCAGAAGAAGAAGCTCATGGAGATCGGCGCCGTCGCCACTCCCATGTCGCCGGAGCAGTTCGTGGAGTTCATCGCTGCCGAGCGCAAGAAGTGGCAGGACGTGGTCAAGGCCTCCGGGGCGAGCATCCAGTAGACCCAACCATCCTTGCAGCGCCGACCGCCTCCGGTCGGCGCTGGCTTGCACGATCCATTCCCGCGGAGCCCCCGATGCCTCACCTGACGCCCGAGACGCGCGACAAGCTCAAGACCGTGAGCACCGCGACCCTCTGCACCGCCCTGTTCAAGCGCGGGCTGCGCAATCAGTTCATCCAGGACGTGCATCCTCTCAATCCCAAGGCCGCGCCGATGGTGGGTGAGGCTTTCACGCTGCGCTACATTCCAGCCCGTGAGGACTTGAACCCCTTGAGCGTGTTTCAGGATCAGGCCCATCCCCAGCGCAAGGCCGTCGAGGAATGCCCGCCCGGCGCGGTCTTCGTCATCGACAGCCGCAAGGACCCTCGGGCTGCGTCCGCCGGATCGATCCTCGTGTCCCGTCTGATGAAGCGCGGCGTGGCCGGGGTCGTCACCGACGGGGGCTTCAGGGACTCGCCGGAGATCGCCGGGCTCGCCATCCCGGCCTATCACCACCGGCCCTCGGCTCCCACCAACCTGACGCTCCACCAAGCCCTCGACATCAATGTGCCCATCGGCTGCGGCGACGTGGCCGTCTGGCCGGGCGACGTAGTGGTGGGCGACGGGGAGGGGGTGGTGGTGATCCCGGCCCATCTGGCCGATGAGATCGCCGCCGAGGCCGTGGAGATGACCGCCTTCGAGGATTTCGTCACCGAAGAGGTCATGAAGGGCCGCTCGATCCTTGGGCTCTATCCGCCCACCGAGGAGCAGAGCAAGATCGACTTCGCCGCCTGGCGGCGGGCCAACAACCGCTGAGCCGGGGAAGCGCATCATGACCCTTATCGATCCGAAGCTGCGCCAGGCGCTGACCGGCATTTCAGGCATCCTGGTCACGCC
>DASQTM010000462.1:0-2239 GCA_035641875.1 Microvirga sp.
TCCCGAGCGGCCCTTCCGACGCTTCCCCACCTGGATGTGGCGCAACGAAGAGGTGCGCACGCTTATCGACTGGCTGAAGCAGTACAATGCGGGCGTCGTAGGTCCGAATGGTCAGGTCGGCATCTACGGCCTCGATCTCTATGGCCTTGCAGCCTCCATGGACCTCGTGGCCGCCCATCTCGCAAAGCGCGACCCGGCGGCGGCCGGCGAGGCGCGCCGCCAATATGCTTGCCTCGCTCCCTACGGAGATGACCCGGCCGACTACGCAGCCGACGCCCTTCGGCCGGGCTTCGACACCTGCGAGGAGGAAGTCGCGGCCGTCTTGAAGAGGGTCGAGGAGCAGTTCGTGCCGGGTGCGGATCCGACGTCCCTCGACGCTCTCCAAAATGCGCGCGCCGTGGTGAGCGGCGAACACTATTACCGCTCCATGGCAGGCGGCACGGTCTCATCCTGGAACCTGCGCGATCGGCACATGTTCGATACGCTGCTGAGGGTCCTGGGGGCGCGCGGCCCAGGGGCTAAAGCCGTCGTGTGGGCGCACAACTCGCATGTGGGGAATGCAGCCGCGACCGAGATGGGCCGGCGGGGCGAGCACAACATCGGCCAGCTCTGCCGCCAGCATTTCGGCGAAGAGGCGGTGCTGATCGGCTTCGGCACGGACCGGGGCACCGTTATGGCGGCCTCGCGCTGGGGGACACACCCCGAAGTCCAACAGGTTCGGCCTTCTCTGGACGGGAGCCACGGCGCCGTGTTCCGGCAGGCGGGCCAAGATCGGTTTCTGCTCGACCTTCGCCGGGGCGCCCACGACAGCCTGCGACAGGCTCTTAAACCCGAGCGGCTGGAGCGAGCGATCGGCGTCTTGTACGTGCCCGCAACCGAGCGCGTGAGCCACTACTTCGAGGCCTCGCTCCCCGACCAGTTCGACGCCTATCTCTGGTTTGAGAAGACCCGTGCGGTCACGCCGATCCGGGACGGCGACCTGAGCTTGCCGGCCGACCATCCATTCGCGCCTTGATCCGGGTTCGCTCGTCCGGGAAAGGTGAAAGCCGCAACGGTGTAGAGGGCTACCGCCAAACAGACCACGAGGGTGAAGCCGACGTGCATGGCGAGGATGCTCGCAAGCACGGCTCCGACCACTGATGCGCAGCCGTTGATGCCCCACGCCCACGGCACCAAGCGCGGAGCCTCGGCTGCGACGGGCCCCAGACCCAGGGGGAAGGGCATGCCCATTGCGATGCCGAGGGGCGCGATCAGGAGGAGCGTGATCGCCACCTTGGCGGCGAACGGCCAAGCGACGAGGGCCGGCAGCAAGATTGGCAGGCCGACGAGATAAACCGAAGCGAGGGCAACAATCGCCGCCACGGCTGCTGCTACAGCCGGCCCGTGTGTCCGGAGCTGTGGGGAAAGACCGCTCCCGATACCTGCGGACACGAGAAAGGCTGCCAGCACCACCGCAATTGCAGCGAGCGGATGTCCCAGGAACAGCGTGAAGCGCTGGATGAAACTGATCTCGATGAAGATGAAGCCGAACCCAAGGGCCAGGAAGTAGAGCGCGACCCGCCACCGGGGCAGGGTTGTTCCATGAGGTGAGCGGGACCTGCCCCGCAAGATCAGCAGCGGGAGCAGGATGAGCATGAGACTTGCTACGGTGGACTGTACCAACGTGATCAGCACCACGAGATAGCCCGTATCGGCCTGCGCAAGCCCGCCCTGGTCGCGCAAGGCCATGAGTTCAGGCAGCAACTGCCACTTGAAAAAGCGGAAGAAGTAGGGGCGGTCGTCCGTGGCCGGGGTGACGTAGAACTTGTAGTCTCGCAGAAATCGGTCGCGCTCGGGTCCGAGCAGGGCGGCAGCAGCGAGGTAGAGGTAGGGCTCAGACTGACGATTGAAGCGGTTGGCCTCTGATTCCGGCATGCCCGGATACCAGGCGACATCGAAAGAGCGTGCCTCGGTGAACGCCCGGATGGCGGCGATCTCGCCAGCCTCGAAGGCTCCGTTCTTGACCAAGAGGGTCGCCGTGTTCCAGCCGTGGATCATGACGAGGTGATCGCCCGGTGACGAAACGCCCGCCTGCTCGAGCGCCAGGACGGCGGTCGCAAACAACTTGACGGGGTCGCGGGGCGGCGAGCGCAGCCACCGCGTGATGGCCAGGAGCCCGCCGGGGACCAAGTGCCCATAATAGGCCTGCAGGCCCTCCACCGTGTAGAGTGGGCTTTCGCCCAAGGCCTGAACGCCGGAT
>DASQTM010000463.1:0-4226 GCA_035641875.1 Microvirga sp.
CCCACCAGTGCCGCAACCACGGCTGATGTGATGATCGACAGGCGCATGGGCGGCTCCCCGTTTTCAGGAGCTTAGCCGTGTAGACCGGATGGGCTGGCTGCGCCAGTTCGTCGGCGGCACTTTCCCGAAGACTCCGGAGCCCCTAAATCTCCCCCATGAGTCGCAACACCTATAACGACGTTCCGCCCGAGATCCTGGACAACGAGGAGGACGACAGCGCCGTCTCCCTGGAGAGCGGCTCCGACGTGGAGTTCGACCTGGAGGCCAATCCCAGCCTCGTCCAGCGCGGCACGGAGGTGATCAAGCGGTTCTGGACCACGCTTCCCAACGCGCCCGGCGTCTACCGCATGCTCGACCACAAGGGCGACGTTCTCTATGTGGGCAAGGCCAAGAGCCTGAAGGCGCGGGTCGGCTCCTATGCGCGGGGGCAGGCCCATTCCAACCGCATCGCCCGGATGATCGGCGAGACGACCTCCATGGAATTCGTCACCACGGCGACGGAGACCGAGGCGCTTCTCCTCGAAGCCAACCTGATCAAGCAGCTCAAGCCGCGCTACAACGTGCTGATGCGGGACGACAAGTCCCTGCCTTACATCCTGCTCACCGCAGACCACGAGGCGCCGCAGCTGGTGAAGCACCGCGGCGCGCGCAAGCGCCGGGGCGATTACTATGGCCCCTTCGCCAGCGTCTGGGCGGTGAACCGCACCATCAACGCGCTCCAGCGCGCCTTCCTGCTGCGCTCCTGCAACGACAGCTATTTCGAGAACCGGACCAGGCCCTGCCTGCTCTATCAAATCAAGCGCTGCTCCGGCCCCTGCACCAAGGAGATTTCCCCTGAGGAATATGCCGGGCTCGTCTCCGAGGCCCGCGCCTTCCTGTCAGGCAAGTCCAACGCGGTGAAGCAGCGCATCAACGAGGAGATGCAGCAGGCGGCCGAAGAGCTGGAATTCGAGCGCGCCGCCCGCTGCCGCGACAGGCTCGCGGCGCTCTCCGCCATCCAGGGCGTGCAGGGCATCAACACCCAATCCGTAGAAGAGGCGGACGTGTTCGCCCTCGACGAGCAGGCGGGGCAGTTCTGCGTGGAGGTGTTCTTCTTCCGCAACTGGCAGAACTGGGGCAACCGGGCCTATTTCCCGAAGGCCGACAAGTCCATGAGCCCGGAGGAGGTTCTGGGCTCCTTCCTGGCCCAGTTCTACGACGACAAGCCCGCGCCGCGCCTCGTGCTCCTGTCTCACGAGATCGAGGACGCGGAGCTGATGGCGGCGGCGCTCTCCACCAAGGGGGAGAACCGCGTGGAGATCCACGCGCCGCAGCGGGGAGAGCGGCGCCAGCTCATCGACTACGTGCTGCGCAACGCCAAGGAGGCCCTCGGGCGGCGGCTTGCCGACACCGCCTCGCAGCAGAAGCTTCTCGTTTCCCTCGGTCAGGCCTTCGGGCTGGCCAGAGCGCCCCGGCGCGTGGAGGTCTACGACAATTCCCACATCATGGGCACCAACGCGGTGGGCGCCATGGTGGTGGCGGGCCCCAACGGCTTCATGAAGCAGCATTACCGCACCTTCAACATGCGGTCTGAGGACCTGAAGCCCGGGGACGATTACGGCATGATGCGCGAGATGCTGCAGCGCCGCTTCGCCCGCCTGGTGAAGGAGGAGCCCAGGACGCCCGATGCGGACGCGCCGAGGGGCGACGAGGACGGCTTCCCGTCCTGGCCCGACCTGGTGCTCATCGACGGCGGCAAGGGCCAGCTCGAAGCGGCGCGCCGGGCTCTGGCGGATGTGGGCGTCAGCGAGGATGACGTGGCGCTTGTGGGCATCGCCAAGGGCCGGGATCGCGACGCCGGGCGCGAAACCTTCTTCAAGCCGGATCAGCCCCCGTTCAAGATGCCGCCCCGGGACCCGGCGCTCTACTTCGTGCAGCGCCTGCGCGACGAGGCCCACCGCTTCGCCATCGGCAGCCATCGCGCCAAGCGCAAGCGCGAGTTGGTGAAGAACCCTCTCGACGAGATCCCCGGCATCGGCCCCAACCGCAAGCGGGCGCTCCTGCACCATTTCGGAACCGTCAAGGCGATCCAGCGCGCCGCCCTGGAGGACCTCATGAAAACCCCCGGCGTGAACGCCGCCACCGCCCGCACGGTCTACGACTTCTTCCACGAGCGGGGATAAGGGCTTTTTGCTCGCGGCGAGGGGGTTGCTTGCGCCGTGGCTGGTGTGGATTCCCTTCCCCTCCGCTTCGCCCCCGCCGGTCCGACACTGGCTGTCATCCTGCCGATCCTGTCGGATCGGACCGGCGAGCCGCAGGCGAGGGAAGGGGATCGTCTTCAGAATAGAGCGCGCTCTTCCCTCCCCCTCGCGGGGAGGGTGAGCGCGAAGCGCCGGGTGGGGGTCGCGGGGTCAAAGCTCTCCACTCAGATGAAAAGCTCGCAGGCCGCTACAGCGCCTTTGTATCTGACTCTCTCACCCGGCCGCACCACCCCCACCCCTCACCCCTCCCTGCAAGGGGAGGGGAAACCCCCGCGTTCATTCGACGACCCGGATATTCACTGCCGCCATCCTATCCGCCTCAACGAATGCGCTCGGGTCATGGCCATGTGGCGCTTGCCCCCGTTGACGGCGCAACCCCCGGCATGCTTCCTGCCTCCTATGAGCACCGCCCGTTCCATACGCCGGTCGAAGGCCTTCAATCTGGCGAACCTGCTGACCTATGGCCGGCTCGTGGCCGTGCCTGCGGTGGTGGGCCTTCTGTTCTGGCCCGAGGATCACTGGTCGCGCTGGATCGCCCTTGCGGTTTTCGCCGTTGCGGCGATCACCGATTACCTGGACGGGTATGTGGCGCGCGCCTATGCGCAGCAATCGGCCCTGGGCCGGATGCTCGATCCCATCGCCGACAAGCTCCTGGTGGCGGCCTGCCTGCTCATGCTGGTGGCGGACAAGACCATCCAGGGATGGTCGCTCTGGGCCGCCATTGTGATCCTGTGCCGCGAGATCCTGGTGTCGGGCCTGCGCGAGTTTCTGGCGGAGCTGAAGGTGGGCGTTCCCGTCAGCCGCGTCGCCAAGTGGAAGACCACCTTCCAGCTCTTGTCCCTGGGCTTCCTCATCGCCGGGCCGGCGGGCGAGACGGTTCTGCCCGGCAACATCCTGATCGGGACGGTGCTGCTCTGGGTCTCCGCTATCCTGACGATCTACACGGGCTGGGATTATTTCAGAACCGGCATCCATCACCTCATGGATGAGGGGTGAGGCCCATGAAGCTCGTCTATTTCGCCTGGGTGCGCGAGCGGGTCGGCAAGACCGACGAGGACGTGGACCTGCCCGAGGGCGTCGCCACGGTGGCGGACCTGGTGCGCTTTCTCAAGGGCCGCGGCGAGGAATACGAATACGCTTTCGAGAACGAGAGCGTCGTCCGCGCCGCCATCGACCACGTCCACGTCAAGCCCGAGGCGCCCATCGCCGGGGCGCGGGAGATCGCCTTCTTCCCGCCCATGACGGGCGGCTAGGGCGTCATGACAGCGACCATTCGCATCCAGGCCGAAGGCTTCGACGCCACCGCCGAGACCGCTGCCCTGACGCAGGGCAGGGCGGATATGGGAGCGGTGGTGGCCTTCACCGGTTTCTGCCGGGACGAAGGCGGCAGGCTCGCGGCTCTCGAACTCGAGCATTATCCCGGCATGGCGGAGGCCGAGATCGCCCGCATCGCCGCGGAGGCCCAACGCCGCTGGCCTCTCCTGGGCCTCACCATCATTCACCGCGTCGGCAAGATCCGGCCGGGGGAAGAGATCGTGCTGGTGCTCGCCGCCAGCGCCCACCGGCGCGCGGCGTTCGAGGCCGCCGAATTCCTGATGGATTACCTGAAGACCCGCGCGCCGTTCTGGAAGCGCGAGCACCTACAGGACGGGACGTTCGGTGGCTGGGTCGAGGCAAAAAGCCAGGATGACGAGGCGAGTGAGCGCTGGGGCTGACGCGACGGCATAAGGCGGATGCTTGACCTCGCGCCATGGGAGGCAGAGCATCGCAGCAGAGCGGCAAGCCAAAGGTGCATCATGCGCGGCGCTTTCGTCCTTCTCGGCCTTCTGGCGGCGGCGCCTGCGGCTGCCGCCGACGGGGCGCACATCCATCGGGCCCAGACGCCTCATCACAACCCCCTTGACTGCTATTGCCGGGCGCAGGGGCGGATGTTCGCTCCCGGCGAGCGGGTCTGCCTGAGAACGGCGGAGGGATCGAGGCTTGCGG
>DASQTM010000464.1:0-10947 GCA_035641875.1 Microvirga sp.
CCCTGGCCGACGCAGCCAAGCTCGTGGGCGTGACGCCGGCCGCCCTCTACCGCCATTTCCGGGGCCGGGAGGCCCTTTTGGCCGAAGTGGCCTTCCGGGGCTTCAGCCAGTTGGCCGAAAGGCTCGGCCGGGCGCTCCAGAGCAATGGCACGCCGCTCGAGCGCTTCACCCGCATGGGCGAGGCCTATCTCGCCTTCGCCGAGCAGGAGCCCGGCTTCTACGCCGCCATGTTCTCCCCGAGGCCCAGCGACGGCGAAGCCTGTGGGCCCCCCTGGGCCAAGGGCTTCCCTGGCAAGCCGCCCGAGGGGGAAAAGACCTCCGGCAACGCCTTCGATTTCCTGGTCCAGGCCCTGTCCGAGACCTTCCCGGAGGGGTTCAAGGACGTGGACAAGCGCTTCATCGCCATTGAGGTCTGGGCTCTGTCCCACGGCATCGCCACCCTCGATGCGGCAGGCCAGCTGCCCCGGGGCCCGGGACTGCCGGACAAGTATGAGCTCCTGCGCGCGGGCGTGCTCGCGCTAGTTCACGGCGCCTTGAAGGACCAACCGGGACCAACTGGGCGGCCATAGCGGCGCGTCTTAAAGCAAGCCCGAAAAATATCAGCTTGGCATCCCTTGAAAGCGCCGAATTCCATCCGCATGTTAATGTTGTTAGCATTAACATAGGGACCCTCCGATGTCTGACTCTGCTTCTGCCGCCTGGAATTCAGGCCCGCATGCGGGCCCCTGGGATACCGGCTCTCGCCGCCGCTGCGGGCGCTCGCCGCGCCGCGGAATGGAGATCGTCGGCATCATCTTGGGCTTCATCTTCGTCTGGCCGCTCGCGCTGGCCTATCTGGTGTGGAAAATGACAGGATATCCGAAATACGACGAGGCGAAGGCCTTCCTTCGCGACGCGTTCGGCCGGGCCAAGGACGACATGTTCGCCTCCCGCGGCCCTGCCGCCGGGTTCGGCGGAACGGGCAATGCGGCCTTCGAGGAGTATCGCCGCAACGAGCTGCGGCGCCTGGACGAGGAGCGCCGCAAGCTCGACGAGGAGGCTCGCGCCTTCCGGGATTTCGTCGAGGAGCTGAAGCGGGCCAAGGACCGCGAGGAGTTCGACGCCTTCATGGCCAAACGCCGCGCCGACACGGGCGGCTCGACGAGCGCTTAACCATCAGCGGAGCGCCCATCGGGGCGCTCCGTCTTTTTACGCCCTGCGCAGGCAGCCCTCGGCCAGCCTCACGAAGGCCCGCGCCCGGTGCGACAGGGCCCCAGCTTCGGGCTTGGCCCAGTCGATCCCATGCTTGCGCTCCGAGGACAGTTCGCCGAAGGTTTCCGCGAAGCCGTCCGGCTGGAACATGGGATCGTAGCCGAAGCCCTTGCTGCCCCGCGGCGGCCAGACCACCTGGCCGAACACCCGCCCCTCGAACAGCTCCTCGTGCCCGTCGGGCCAGGCGATGACGAGAGCCGAGACGAAATGGGCCCGGCGGTCCGTCGCCCGGCGCTTCTCCAACTCGCGCATCACCCGACCCATCGCTCCAGGGAAATCCTTGTTCGGGCCGGCCCAATCCGCCGTAAAGAGCCCCGGCGCCCCGTCGAGGGCGTCGACGCACAGCCCGGAATCGTCGGCAAGCGCCGGAAGTCCCGTGGCCTTGGCCGCCGCATGGGCCTTGATGGCGGCGTTCTCGGCGAACATGTGCCCCGTCTCGGCCGGCGCCGGCAGGCCGAGATCGCCGGCGGACACCGCCTCGACGCCGAAGGGCGCAAGCAGTTCCTGCATCTCGCGCAGCTTGCCTGGATTGTGGGTGGCGATGACGACCTTGCCGGACAGGGGACGATGCATGGTCAGGCCAGCGCTTTCTTCTGCAGCTCCACGAGTTGCGCCACGCCCGCCTTGGCGAGGCGCAGGAGGCTCAGAAACTCCTCCTCGGAGAACGGCTTGCCCTCCGCGGTGCCCTGCACCTCCACGATGCCGCCGGAGCCGGTGATGACGAAGTTGGCGTCGGTCTCGGCGGCCGAATCCTCCGCGTAATCGAGGTCGAGCACAGGCTGCCCCTTGTAGATCCCGCAGGAGATGGCGGCCACGGGCTCGCGCAGGGGATTGAGCGAGATGATCGAGCGCTTCTGCATCCAGGCGAAGCATTCGTGCAAGGCCACCCAGGCGCCGGTGACGGAGGCGGTGCGGGTGCCGCCGTCAGCCTGGATCACGTCGCAATCCACCACGATCTGCCGCTCGCCGATCGCCGGGAGATTGACCACGGCCCGTAGGGAACGGCCGATGAGGCGCTGGATCTCCTGCGTCCGGCCCGAGGGCTTGCCGGAATTGACCTCGCGCCGGGTGCGCTCGTGGGTGGCCCGGGGCAACATGGAATATTCCGCCGTCACCCAGCCCTTGCCGGTGCCGCGCAGCCACGGCGGGCCCTTCTCCTCGAGGGAAGCCGTGCAGAGCACGCGGGTGTTGCCAAAGGACACGAGGCAGGAGCCCTCCGCATAACGCGCCACCCCGCGCTCCAGGGTCACGGGACGCAGTTCGTCGGGGGCGCGGTTGGAAGGTCGCATGGTCGACGGCTCCTCGGATATTTTGATGCAGTCTCTTAGAAGCTGCTAGTATGCCCCGCAAGCGCAGGCTTGCCTAAAGCGGCTCCCCTTCGCACATAATACGAACGTGTCTGGTCGATTTGTGAAAACATAAAAGCAGGCGAATGCACGCAACCGGCCCTTTTTCCAACCCCTCCGAGGCTCACGCCATCTCGGAGTTGAACGACCGCTCGCGCGAGATCTTCCGGCAGATCGTCGAGAGCTACCTCGTGACCGGCGAGCCCGTGGGCTCCCGCCATCTCTCGCGCCTCCTGCCGATGACGCTGTCCCCCGCGTCGATCCGCAACGTGATGGCGGATCTGGAGGCGGCGGGCCTCATCTTCGCACCGCATACCAGCGCCGGACGCCTGCCGACGGAGATCGGCCTGCGCTTCTTCGTCGACGCCATGATGGAGATCGGCGACGTGACCGCGGAGGAGCGGGGCCGCATCGAGGCGCAGATGCGGGCGGCCGCCTCCGGCCACACCATGGAAACGGCCCTCGCCGAGGCCTCGACGCTGCTGTCGGGCGTCTCGCGGGGCGCGGGCGTGGTGGTGACCTCCAAGTCCAATGCCCGCCTCAAGCACATCGAATTCGTCCGCCTCGATCCCGCCCGCGCCCTGGTGGTGCTGGTGTCGGAGGACGGCTCGGTGGAGAACCGCCTCCTGGACCTGCCGCCCGGCCTGCCCGCAAGCGCGCTGGTGGAGGCCGGCAATTTCCTCAACGCCCGCATCCAGGGCAAGACTATCACCGACATCAGGCGCGAGATCGAGACCCGTAAAGGCGACATGGAGCGCGAGCTCGACGCGCTCACCGCAAGGCTCGTGGAGGCGGGGCTCGCCACCTCTG
Source organism: Microvirga sp. (assembly GCA_035641875.1). Taxonomy (GTDB): domain Bacteria; phylum Pseudomonadota; class Alphaproteobacteria; order Rhizobiales; family Beijerinckiaceae; genus Microvirga. The sequence continues at coordinate 3,408 of DASQTM010000464.1, forward strand.
TGGGCGCGGCCGGATCGCGCCAGCTCATCGTGCGCGGCCAAGCGAACCTGCTCGACGATCTGAAGGCCGCGGAAGACCTCGACCGCATCCGCCTTCTCTTTTCCGATCTCGAGACGCAGACCGACGTGATCGACCTCCTGAGCCGCGCCGAGGGTGGCGAGGGGGTGCGCATCTTCATCGGTTCGGAGAACAAGCTTTTTTCCCTCTCCGGCTCCTCGATGATCGCCGCCCCCTTCCGGGACGGCAGCCAGAAGATCGTCGGGGTTCTGGGCGTCATCGGCCCGACCCGGCTCAACTACGCCCGCATCGTGCCCATGGTGGACTACACTGCCAAGGTGATCTCGCGGATCCTGGAGCGGGGGCGTTAGGCTCGCCCCCTCGGCCTCACCGCTGGGAGATCCCGAGATGATCGAACCGCCGCCTTGTCTGCGGCTTACAGTTCCCGCCCAAGGTGGGTCGTGGGTGAATGAGGTCCAGGCTCAGGAGCATCCCAAAGACTCTCGCTGGTGTCGCAATCCGTTCGCGGCAGGCTTCGCGCAGGCTGCGCCGGCCAGCCGGGTCCGGGCGACACGCCTGCGATCTCCCGAATGATCTTGGTTCTGGTCTCGAACAGGAACTGACTGCGCTCGCGCACCGGGATCATGAACGCGTTTGAGCCGCCAATCACGCAGTCGCGGTAATAGGCGTCGATCGATGCATTCTCCCGACCCTCAGGCTCCTTCAGCAGAATTGGAAGGCCGTTGATGGTGACGCCGCGGGCAACCGCCTCGTCGCGAGCCTCCGTGACCAGGCGTCCTTGGTTGCTTGAGCCATCGCCTGAAATGTCGATCACCCGCCGTGGGGCCAGGAAGTGACCCGAGGAGAGAAGAGCGATGCTGAAGTCAATCGCTTCTGAGATGGAAGTGCCCGCGGCGCGATGGATCGGCGCGCGCGCCAGCCGCTCAGCGAAGGCGACGCCATCCTTGGAGCTTTCCAGAATGGTCCATGGCACGACCACATTCTGGAAGCGCGGGTGAGCCCCGGCCCATTCCACGTAAGTGACGGCGATGCGCCCCAGTGTACCGCCATGGATGGCCTGATGGACCGAGACCGAGCGGAACGCCTCCACATAGCCCTGCCTCTGCAGGTCCTGCTCGTCCGGATCCATGGAGGTGGAGACGTCAACGGCCAGGACCAAAGCCAGATCGACCTCGGTCGGCGTGCGATGCCAAGCGGTCACAAGGGTGAGAAGCCCCGTCGCCAGAACGGGGATTAGCCACGGAGCCTTGGGATTTCGCATTGCGATCTCTCCCAGCCAAGCGACTCTGTTCTCGTCGGATCCCTCAAGCCATGCCTTGCGAAGAGGATCCGGTTTGCCGTCAAGAAACGCGACCAGAAAAGAAGAGCCGTTTCTACCCCAGCGGAAACAGCTCTTGCCGTTTCATTGGGCTTCCTTCCGGCGATAGGCCTCGTGGCAGCCGCCGCAATTTTGACCGACCCGCTGGACCGCAGCTTGCAAGCTGGCCTGATCCGTGATCCCGGCCTGCGCCGCCCTGGCATCTTGTTGGAGCTTGGTCGCTCGGGCGTCGAAATCTGCTTTGCGCTCCCAGATCACCGGAAGAGCGGCGGTTTTGCCCTGATGCGACCCTGGCGGAAACAGCGCAGGGGTTTGCTGTGCGTTCTGCTGGATCTGCTGGAGCGCGGCTTGAGCCGTCGCTGCGTTGAAGGGAACCTGGCCTCGAGACATGCCGGTCAAGGTTCGCACCTGCTCCTGATTGTTTTTCATCAGGTTTTGACGCTGGGTGATCGGGTCACCCGACTGGGCCAGGACCCCGCTTGCGATGATCACACCAGCAGCGGCAATGATTGTTCTTCGCATGACGACCCTCCCTCTTCAGATCACCAGGATGTCCACTCATTCCTGACAGGGCCATAGGGGAATGAGTGTTAGAGCAGGTTATTCCGTTTAGGTTTCAGGCCCATGCCTCCCGCAGGTCTTTTTCGGTCTATGGTTCGAGGTTCTCAGCCCGGAGCGCCGGGCTCTCGCCCGAGCCGTTCCGGGCTGAAACGGGTCAAGGTCCTTGCGGGGACGCCAGAGCGGCACGGCCCAATCGCGGCGCCAAGCCCCTCCCGGCGCGCGACACCAGCCTCCCTTGGCTTTAGGGGGCCGCCCTGCTATTGCGGCCCAACCATTCTTATATTTGCAGAATTATGACCGCACGCACCTTCGACAATATCCGCAACTTCTCCATCGTGGCCCATATCGACCACGGCAAGTCGACCCTGGCCGACCGTCTGATCCAGACGACCGGGGCGCTCACCGCGCGCGAGATGACGGAGCAGGTGCTCGACAACATGGATATCGAGCGCGAGCGCGGCATCACCATCAAGGCGCAGACCGTGCGCCTGGAATACAAGGCCGAGGACGGCAGAACCTATATCCTGAACCTCATGGACACCCCCGGCCACGTGGACTTCGCCTACGAGGTGTCCCGCTCGCTCGCCGCCTGCGAGGGCTCGCTGCTGGTGGTGGACGCCAGCCAGGGCGTGGAAGCCCAGACGCTGGCCAACGTCTATCAGGCCATCGACGCCAACCACGAGATCGTCCCGATCCTCAACAAGATCGACCTGCCCGCCGCCGATCCGGACCGGATCAAGGAGCAGATCGAGGAGGTGATCGGCATCGATGCGTCGGAGGCGGTGCCGATCTCGGCCAAGACCGGGCTGAACATTGAGGCCGTGCTGGAGGCCATCGTCAAGAAGCTGCCGCCGCCCAAGGGCGACCCGGATGCGCCCCTGAAGGCGCTGCTGGTCGATTCCTGGTACGACGCCTATCTCGGCGTCGTGGTTCTGGTGCGGATCATCGACGGCTCGATGAAGAGAGGCTCTACCATCAGGATGATGGGCACCGGCGCCTCCTACAGCCTCGACCGGGTCGGGGTGTTCTCGCCCAAGATGCAGGAAATGGCCCAGCTCGGCCCTGGCGAGGTGGGCTTCTTCACCGCTTCGATCAAGGAAGTGGCCGACACCCGCGTCGGCGACACCATCACGGACGAGCGCAAGCCTACCGCCGAGGCGCTTCCGGGCTTCAAGCCCGTGCAGCCGGTGGTGTTCTGCGGCCTGTTTCCCGTGGACGCCGCCGAATTCGAGAACCTGCGCGCCGCCATGGGGCGCTTACGCCTCAACGACGCCAGCTTCTCCTACGAGATGGAAACCTCGGCGGCGCTCGGCTTCGGCTTCCGCTGCGGCTTCCTGGGGCTGCTGCACCTTGAGATCATCCAGGAGCGCCTTGAGCGCGAGTTCAACCTGGACCTGATCTCCACGGCGCCGTCCGTGGTCTATCACCTGAAGATGACCGACGGAACGACGAGGGAGCTTCACAACCCGGCCGACATGCCGGACGTGATGAAGATCGAATCCATCGACGAGCCGTGGATCCGCGCCACCATCCTGACCCCGGACGATTACCTCGGCGCCGTGCTCAAGCTGTGCCAGGACCGGCGCGGGGTGCAGATCGACCTGAACTACGTGGGCAGGCGCGCCATGGTGGTCTACGACCTGCCCCTCAACGAGGTGGTGTTCGACTTCTATGACCGCTTGAAATCGATCTCCAAGGGCTACGCCTCCTTCGACTACCACATCTCCGACTATCGCGAGGGCGACCTCGTGAAGATGTCGGTGCTGGTCAATGCCGAGCCGGTGGACGCCCTCTCCATGCTGGTGCACCGCACCCGGGCGGAAAGCCGCGGCCGGGCCATGTGCGAGAAGCTCAAGGACCTGATCCCGCCGCACATGTTCCAGATCCCGGTCCAGGCCGCCATCGGCGGCAAGATCATCGCCCGCGAGACCATTCGCGCCCTGCGCAAGGACGTGACCGCCAAATGCTACGGCGGCGACGCCTCCCGCAAGCGCAAGCTTCTGGACAAGCAGAAGGAAGGCAAGAAGCGGATGCGCCAGTTCGGCAAGGTCGACATCCCGCAGGAGGCCTTCATCGCGGCGCTCAAGATGGATTCCTGAGGCTCCTCCGCCCCAGGTCCCCTCCCTGTCTCCCGGATCACCGTTTCGCGCGCCTTACACCAGCAGGGACTGACCGCCGTCGATCCACACCGGCGTGCCGGTGATGTGCCGGGAGCGGTCGGACGCGAGGAAGAGCACGAGTTCGGCCACGTCCTCGCTGGTTCCCGGCTCCTCGCCGGTGAGTGGAATGTGTCCTGCCGGAAACTCGGCCGGGACCTCCGCCTCCTGCGTGTTGCGCTTGGTGGTGTTCTCCGAGATCTCGGTGCCGATCCTGCCGGGGCAGACCACGTTGACGCGGATCCGGTGCTTGGCCAGTTCGACCGCCAGCATCTGGGCCATGGACACCTGCGCGGCCTTGGTGGCGGAATAGGCGGTCGCGCCGGCCGACGTGAAGGTGCGGGAGCCGTTGATGGAGGCCGTGATGACGATGGAGCCTCCCGCCTTCTTCAGGTGCGGCACGGCGTAGTGGAGCGTCAGATAGGTGCCGCGCAGGTTGGTGTTGATGGTGCGGTCCCACTCCTCCGGCTGGATCTCGTCGATGGGCGCCCAGACGCCGTTGATGCCCGCATTGGCGAAGACGATGTCGAGCCGCCCATAGGCCTGCGCCAGCTGCGTCACCGCCTGCTTCATCTGCCCCTCATCCGCCACGTCGGCCACGAGGGGGATGGCCTTGCCGCCGGCCCCCTCGATCTCCCGGGCCACCTGGCGGATCTCGTCCTCCGTGTGGCTTAAAGCGCCCACGAGAGCGCCCTCCTGGGCAAAGCGCAAGGCGGCCGCCTTGCCGATGCCCGACCCTGCGCCCGTCACGAGCGCCACTCTGCCTTCGAGTTCCATGGGATGGCCTTTCCGCCGATCGTGCGACTGCCCTGTCCCTGAACTGAAGCAGTAGCCGCTTGTTCCGCTGTGCCTTCAGCCCGCGCCGGCCCGCCGTCCCTGCCCATCCACGATGAGTTCGCCGTCCTCCTTGCGGAACTCGCCTCGCTGGGGAGCCGGCAGGATATCGAGCACGGCCTCCGAGGGCCGGCAGAGTCTCACACCCGCGGGGGTCACGACGATGGGCCGGTTGATGAGGATCGGGTGCGCCATCATGGCGTCGAGAAGCCGGTCGTCGCTCAAGGACGGATCGCCGAGCCCCAGCTCCTGAAAAGGCGTTCCCTTTTCGCGGATCACGTGGCGAACGCCAATGCCCATGCGCTCGATCAGCTGGCGCAGAAGAAGCCGCGTCGGCGGGGTCTTGAGATACTCGACGATATGAGGCTCGATCCCGGCGTTTCGGATCAGGCCCAGGGTGTTGCGCGAGGTCCCGCATTGCGGGTTGTGGTAGATGATCACGTCCATGACGCACCTTGTCGGAGGTTGCTCCCCTGAGTTTAGCCGTCATGCGTGAGCATGGAAGCGGCTTCACCCTGAAGGGGGTCTGCCTGGTTTCACATGAACGGCCGGCGTAGGAGGCGGAAGCCCGGTTGCTTCACAACTCTTGAGCCACCCCGTTTTGTGGAGTGCCATACCAAGATGCCACGCATGATGGCAGCTGTATCCTGAGCCATTCAGCCCCGGCAATCCGCTCCGCCGTGCACGGTCAATCCGGTCAGCAACTGCCGAACGAGGGCGTTGTGGGCGTCCGGCGTCCCGGTATTCTCGGGCGACAGTTCGAGCACCCACTCCTTCGAGAGAGGGATGATGAAGGCTTCGACCGTCATGGCGCGCGAGGACGTGGGCAGGTTCGCGTCGATCCAGGTAGCCGACCAGCGGACCGCCCCGGCATGGGAGGACGCCAGGGAAACGGATTGCGCCGGGCGGCCCAGGAGATCCTCGTAGTCCCGCTGCAGGAAGGCGGCGTCGCGGCTCGCGAGATCGCGCTGCGGCAGATGCTGAAGCGCTCCGGCGGAGCGGAGGTTCACGTCGATCCCTGCCTCGGAGACGGCGGCCTTGAGCCGGATTTCGGACCCGTCGGGATCCAGGCGCCATTCCTGCGGCAGACGGAAGGAGAAGCAGAGGCCCGGCGCCACATGACCTGTCACCCGTGTTTCCCCTGCGGCAGGATCGAAACGCGCCAGGGGCCGGCTGTTCCGGGCCTCGGGTGCGCGCAATCCGCCAGAGGCCTGAACGGGCGCGGCGAGAACCATGGCCCCGGCGAGCAAGCCTGCAAACCGCATCATGATCGCCATCGCCGAACTCTCTCCGCCGCACGTCTTTCCTTAAAGCAACGCTTTCGCGGCCTGCTGGTTGCCTCTTGAGGAACCCTCCGGTCTTGAGTTGTCGAATCAAAGCCCTAACTCGGCTGTGGGGATGAAATCCTGGGAGAAGTTAGATGCAGGCATTGATGCGCGCCTCGTTCTTGGCAGCCGCCTTGTTCACGGCAGGTCAGGCGTCGGCGGCGACCTGCCGCGACCCGGCCGGTTTCGAGAAATGGCTCGGGGACATTCGGCAGGAAGCTGCGGCGCAGGGAATTTCGCAGGAAGCGATCCGGGTCGGCCTATCCGGCGTGACCTTCGATCAGAGCGTGATCAACAAGGATCGCGGTCAGGGTGTCTTCAAGCAGAGCTTCGAGCAATTCTCCGGCCGCATGGTCTCATCCTCTCGGCTGAGAGGGGGCGCCAACATGCTCAAGCGACATGCCGCGACCCTCGCGCGGATCGAGCAGCGGTTCGGGGTGCCCGGTCCGGTTCTCGTGGCGATCTGGGGCCTGGAAACGGATTTCGGCGCGGTGAGGGGCAACCTGCCCGTCATCCGCTCGGTCGCAACGCTGGCCTTCGATTGCCGGCGCACGGAGTTCTTCCAGGGGCACCTCTTCGATGCCCTGCGGATCGTGGACAGGGGACACCTGACGCCGGCTGAAATGCGCGGCGCATGGGCCGGCGAGATGGGGCAGACCCAGTTCATGCCGTCCTCATACGTCAAGTACGCGGTGGACTTCGACGGCGACGGACGGGCCGATCTCCTGCGCAGTCCGGCGGACGTTCTGGCCTCGACGGCCAATTACCTCAAGGGGCATGGCTGGGTCAGAGGCGGAGATTGGCAGCCGGGCTCGCAGAACTTCGAGGCGATCCGGGCCTGGAACAAATCGCAGGTCTATGCCCGCACCATCGCGCTTTTCGCCTCCAGGCTTGCGGAAGGCGACACCGCCTCCGCCGCGAGCCAGTAGCGCCCGGTCCCATCGGGATGGGCGTCAGGGACGCCCATTCTTTCCTGATCGATCAGCGCCGCAGAGCCGCGACGAACGGGCGGCGGAGATTCAGCTCGCTCCTCCGAAGGCGAGGAGCACGAGCAGGAGGAAGGCAAGAAGAAACACGCCGGACACGACCTTGGCGACGGTGCGGCCTCCAGAGGCGGTTCCCGTAAATCCAATGGCTCCCGCAACGACGGAGCCGACAAGGAAGACAACAGCCAGTATCAGCACGGCCTGCACCCTCGCAACGCCCTGGCCGGAACGGTTAAGCTGAAACGCCGGAACATTCAAGCGGGCAGCTTTCCCCGGGCCGTCAATTGCCCGAGATGCCACTTCAAACAACGATGGTCACCCGGTCGGCGGCGCGTGTCAGGC
>DASQTM010000465.1:0-6628 GCA_035641875.1 Microvirga sp.
TTGCGCGCTGCGCCGACAAGGGCATCGGACAGGGCCTTGCGCGCCTCGTCGTCGCGCGGATTTTCCCTCAGGATCGCCTGCCAGGCGGGAACGGCCTCGCGGAACTGGCTGCTCCACAGAAGCGCGAAGGCAAGGCCGCGCCGCACGCGCCGGCGCTCGGCCTCGGGACGGTCCCCCTGGCGCAGGGCTTCGCGGTAGAGCGGCACCGCCCGCGCCGGATCGCCCGAATAGGTGATCTGCTCCGCATATTCCGGCAGCAGCTCCTGGCGGCGCTGCGGGGCCGTGTCGATGGCCCGGCGAAAAAGCTCCGCCGCGTCCGCGTTGCGGGCGCGCTGCGCGGTCTGGCGCGCGGCGCCGATGAACGCATCCGAGAGCGCCTTGCGCGCCTCGTCGTCACGCCGGTCGGCCTGCAGGATGGCGCTCCAGGCCTCGATGGCCTCCCGGAACTGGCTGCTCCAGAGGAGGGCGAAAGCCAGCGCCCGGTTCACCTGTGGGCGATCCGCGACAGGGAGATCCCGGCGAGCCAGAACCTCCCGGTAGATCGGCGCCGCCCTTCCGGGCTCGCCGGAATAGGCAAGCTGATCGGCATATTCGCGGGCGATCTCAGCGCGCTTGCCTGGATTGAGACCGATGGCGCGCTCGAACAGCGACGCGGCCTCCTTGTTCGCCCCCCGGCCTGCGGCTTCGCGAGCCGCCGCAACCGCGGCGTCGGCCGGGGACGCGGGCTGGGCTGCGGGCGGGGTTGCCGGAGGGCCCCCGGCTCCTGGGCCGGCTGGCGCGGGCCGACGCTCCGTCCCCGCGCGGGCGTCCGCGAGCCCTTGCCGGGCCTGGCTATCGTTCGGATCCTGCCGGACCACGTCCTCGAAGGCGGTTGCGGCCTGCGGGAACTGGCCGCTCCAGAGCAGCGCGAAGGCAAGGCCCCGCCTCAGGCGCCGCTGCTGGTCCTCCGGGCGGCTGCCGTCGCGCAGGGCCTCGCGATAGAGCGGCGCGGCCTGCGCGGGCTGGCCCGCATAGCTCGTCTGTTCGGCATATTCCGGCAGCAATTCCTGACGCCGCTCGGGAGCCGTGCTGATGGCGCGCCCGAACAGGGCGGCCGCGTCGGCGTTCTGGGACCGTTCGGCGGTCTGGCGCGCCAAGCCCACCAGCGCATCGGACAGGGCCTTCCTCGCTTCCGCATCGTCGGGACTCGCGCGGAGGATCTCCTCCCAGGCCCCGACCGCATCCTGAAAGCCGCTGCTCCACAAAAGAGCGAAGGCAAGGCTGCGGCCGGCCCGTTGGCGGCTTGCCGGATCGAGGGCGCTGTCGGCCAGGCGCTCACGATACAACGGAACAGCCTCGGCGGGACGCCCGGAATAGGAGAGCTGATCGGCATATTCGAGGAGCAGTTCGCCCCGGCGCTCGGGGCTCGACGCGATCGCCTGCTCGAACAGACGAGCCGCCTCGTCATTGTCGTTGGTGGAAGCCGCCTGCCGCGCCCGGTCCACAAGATCCTGAGCGGCCTGGGCCCAGGCCGGAGAAGGCGCCAGGCCAAGGCTCAGAAGCACGAACAGGCAAGCGAGTCGTGTTCGAAAGGCAGGCCTGCATGGGAGCATTGCGGGAGGTCTCGAATCGCGAGGCGGATTTGGGGAGGTCGGTCTGGAGTCTTGTCTTAAAACAAGTGAAGTTTAGGTGTCATGTCTGATATGTCTATTCGACCTCTTCTCTAGAGGTAACGACATTCCATCGCTTGTGCGTAGCCCCTTTGCTTGCGTGCTTCGGAGACGTTCTGCTTGCCCCGCACCGCCTCGCGCTTTCAAACGCAAACCCCTTGGACCCCCCTGCCCTACTCGCCCCTGCACGAAACGATATGGCAGTTCCTTGCCACATCGAGCCTCGTCTTCGGGACCTGGTATCTGGGATGGCGGTGGCTCGGCTCGATGAATTATGACGCCATGTGGTTTTCCGTGCCCCTCCTGATCGCGGAGACCGGCTCCTTCATCGGGCTTGTGCTGTTCACGATCAATCTCTGGTCGGCGAAATCCCCGACGCCGGGCGCTCTGCCCGCCAGCATCCGCGAATGCAGCGACGATCCGCATACGCCGGATCGGCCTGTCGCCGTCGACGTGTTCTTCGCCACCTACAGCGAGGATCCGGAGCTCGTCCGCAAGGGGCTGAAGGACGCCAAGCGGCTGACCTATCCTCATCCCATCAACCTGCAGGTCCATGTGCTCGACGACGGGAAGCGGCCGGCCATGGAGGCGGTCGCGCGCGAGGAAGGGGTGAACTACATCACCCGCTCCGACAATGTGGGGTTCAAGGCCGGCAACCTGCGCAACGCCATGACGGTGACGTCCGGCGACTTCATCCTCATCTGCGATGCGGACATGCAGCCCTTCCCGACGTTCCTGGAGCAGACCCTCGGCTATTTCCGCGATCCCAAGGTGGCCTGGGTGCAGACGCCGCACTGGTTCCACGACATTCCGCCCGGCGTACCGCTCCCGGTCGCGCTCGAGCGGTGGCTGGGAGCGGCCGGGCGGGGCATCGGCAAGGGATTCGAGCGGATTTTCGGACCCGTGCAGATCGGGGAGGATCCGTTCGCCAACGATCCCCAGCTCTTCTTCGACGTGATCCTGCGCCGGCGCAATTGGGCCAATGCCAGCTTCTGCTGCGGCGCGGGCTCGATCCACCGCCGGGAGGCGGTGATGGAGGCCGCCCTGCGGCAATGGTCGGATCAGGTGTCGGCGGCGGCGGGGCGCAACGAGAGAGCCGCCCGCCGCCTCACGGGCGAAGCCGCCATCATGGAGTCCATCGGCGACATGATGCGGTGGCAGAGCGCCCTGGAGCAGGAGTTCCAGCCCTACAAGTTCCACGTATCCGAGGACATCTACACCTCGATCGTGCTGCACAGCGACCGGGAGCGGGGATGGAAGTCGGTTCTCCATCCGGTCGTGCAGGCCAGGATGCTCTCGCCCAACGATCTCCTGAGCTGGACGATCCAGCGCTTCAAATACGCGGGCGGCACCCTGGACATCATGGCGCATGACAACCCCCTGCTGCGCCGGGGCCTGACGCTTCCGCAAAAGATCATGTACGGATCGACCTTCTACTCCTATCTGGCGCCGCTCTGGAACATCATCTTTCTCGTCTCGCCGATCGTCTTCCTGTTCACGGGCATTGCTCCCGTGTCCGGCTACTCCCTCGATTTCTTCGTTCACATCGCCCCGTTCCTGCTGTTCAACGAGCTGTCGCAGCTCGTCGCCCTGTGGGGCAATTCCAACGCCAAGGGCCGCGCCTGGTATCTCGCCATGTTCCCCCTGAACCTTCAGGCCCTGTGGGCCGTGGTGCGCGGACAGAAGATCTCGTTTCCCGTCACGCCCAAGGACCGGCAGGTCGGCACCTATCCGCGCCTCGTCAGGTGGCAGATCGCGGTCGCGGTGCTGACGATCGCGGGTCTGGTCTGGGGATGGAGCGCCTACGCGGCCGGCCGCGAGGGCTATACGGTCGGCGCCATGATCGCCAACACCGTATGGGGTCTCAGCAACGTGCTCGCCATGGTCCCGATGATCCGCGCCGCCTTCTGGCAGCCCGATCCCGTCTATGAGGCGGCCATCGTGGAAGGCGGGACGTGACGATCGGGCAAAAACCGCGCGCGAGGGAAAAGGCCCTTGGGCGAACAGGCTTCAGGCCCAGGCCTGGTCGGGGGTTTCGCTCGTCCTGAAGACGCGGTCGAGGGTTGTGAGCTTCAGGAGCTTCATGGCCTGGGCGCTGGGCGCAACGAGGCGCAGGTCGCCTTCGGCCCGGCGAGCGGCCTTGAGGCTGGCCACCAATGCGCTGATTCCCGTGCTGTCGACGAAGGATACCTTCGACAGGTCTATGGCCAGGCAGGTCCTGCCCTCTGCGATGGCGGTCAGCAGCCGGGTCTGGAAATCGGGCGCGGCCGTTGCATCGAGGCGACCTTCCAGCCGGATCAGGGTGACGGTTTCATCGAACCTTTCGAACGTCACGCTCAAGGATGGACTTAGCATGGTCTTACCGGCCAGAATCTCTCTGCAGGGCCATGGCCGCCGCCGACTGCCCGAGCGAAATCGCCAATGGCCTCCCGAAAATCGGATGTAAAGCGGAAGATGACGGGCACCTGGGTCCGGTAGCAAGCGATCGCTTCGAGACGACGCTCGAGCATCGGGCCGATCGGAACGGTGACAGGCTCGCCGACGGCATCGCCCAGGGTGGCGAGACGAGCCGAAACGCCGCCAGGGGTATGGATCGCATAGGGACAATCCTCGTAGGCATAGACCTTCACCCCTTGCGACGCCAGGCGCCGCCCCGCCTCGAAGACGAGCTGATGATCCACGTGATTTCCCGCCCCGAGGGGAACGAACACGAGCGTATCCTCATGCCATTCCGGCAGCTGGCGGATCTCGTCGGCCAGATGCGAGGCGAGTTCCATCTCCTCGTCTCGCAGGGCGCCGAACAGCTCGGAATCGGAATTGTACCGGCCCCCGCGATAGATGGCATCCGGCAGCCCCAGCCAACGCATGCCGCACCCGAGCGTCTGCGCAGCCTCGGCGTCCTCGGCCCGTCGCACGGCCAGCACCTGCTCCGCATCCGTCACCTTCCAGCGCGAGTGCTTCCAGGCTGCGAACTCACCCACCATTTCGTCGACGAGCTCGCTGGCAAAGACGGTGATCATGCGCGGCTGGCGCGCCTGATCAGCCATCAGGGCCACGGTGCCGCCGCAGGACAGAGGCACGTCGTCATAATGCGGCTGGATGAAAAGAGCCGGCCCCGGCGCCAGAACATTCATAAACCTTGCTCGTTCCCGTCAAATTCCAAAGTCGGAAGCCCGCGCCTTGAAACCGGCGCGATGCGGCGTTGAAGACCATATTGATTTGCGCCCTGAGGCAGCATTCATACCAATACGTTATGAAACCTTTTATAGGCTGTTTCGCAATGTAATTTCCTTCGGCAGCCGGGCTTCTTTCCCTAAGCCCAGAGCGCAACGACCCGCGCCTTGAGCGGATGCGCCTCTTGACCTACTTTCCTTTCCGGTGCCGGATTTCATTCTTCCTCAGGTTCACTCAACAGGCAACCTGGCCTTGGTGCAACGGTTTTGTCGGAGACGCTTCTGTGACTTTTAGAGAAGGCCTTCTCAAGGCCCGCGGGCAGATCGCCTTCGTGACGGCGCTGGTGCTTTCAACGGCGTTCATCATCTACCTGGAGGCTCTCGACACGGAGGAGCGCATTCAAAGCCGGGTTTCGGCTGAGCTGGCGCGGCAGAGAAGCCCCCAGGCATCGATGTCGCCGCCGTTTCTTTCCGCCGTGACGGCTGCCATGCACAGAGCCCAGGACGCTTACAAGCAGGAGCCGGACGCCGCCGCAAACCGGGCTTCCGTCCTCACCTCCGTTTCATCGGCGGTGCAGCTCGGAATCGTCGGCAGCGCCGAGGGTCACGATCGGGTTCAAAGGATCCTCGACGATATGGAACGCAAGCCAGGAGAGCAGAGCGCGACCCTCGCTTCGGCGCTTGCGGTCACGGCGGCAACCTTTCCATCCCTTCAGGATCGCATCAGCCGCCTCTTGGCGCCTCCCTGAGGCTGTCCCGCATGAACCTCAGGACGGGCGCGGCTCGATCCGCTTGATCATGCGCAGGCGGTTCTCTCCCTCGCTGGAGCTGTACTGGACCTCGTCCATGTTCATGCGGATGAGCGCCAGGCCCATGCCGCCTTCGGGAATGTCGGCGAGGTTCGTTTCGTCGAAGGCGAAACGCTCCTCCGAGGCCTGACTCAGCAGCTCGGCCTGCATGGGAGAGGCGTGATCGACGATCTCGATGACCACCTGTTCCTTGTGGAGACCGACGAGAACGTGGATATCCCGTCCCGGCTGACCGCCATATCCGTGCTTGATCACATTGTTGATCGCCTCGACGACGCTGAGCTCGACGGCGTCCAGCTCATCGTCGGATACAAGTCCGGTGCATAATCCGCGAACTGCAAGGGCAATCTGTACGACCTTGTCGAGATCGCTATCGATGAAAAGATTGATGGATGAAATCATGGAAGCATTCTCAATACTCTCACTCGTTTCGTCAGGACGAGAGCTTTTCGACAGCGGCATCGACGGTGTCATGAAGCGCGAAGACCTTATCCATGCGGGTGAGCGCGAAAAGACGGCTCACTGCTCCCTTGGCTCCCGCAATGGCAAGACTCCCCCGCGGGCCGAGCTGCTTGAGGCAGGCGACGATGGCGCCAAGGCCCGAGCTGTCGACGAAATCCACGTTGCTGAGATCGAGCACGAGCTGGCTCTGCCCGCTCTCGATGCACTTGGTCATTTCGTTCTTGAAGACAGGGGCTTTGCTGGCGTCGACGCGCTTTTCCGCAACACGGACGACAAGCACGTTGTTCCTGAGCTCAGAGGTGAGCATCGATTGTCCTTTCGCTTAGTCGTTCCAGCATCAGAACACTGAGGTCGTCCGCCAGTGTCTCGGAGCCGCGCCATTTCCGCAAGGCCTCATCGATGCCGTCCAGGATGATTGGTGTTCCGTTTCCCGCCTGTTCGCACATGAACTGGCGGAGGCGGGCTTCCGAGAATTGCTTGCCTTCGGCATTCTCGGCCTCCACCAACCCGTCGGAATACACGAGAAGCCGGTCGC
>DASQTM010000466.1:0-6624 GCA_035641875.1 Microvirga sp.
TTCAAGCTTCTGCCGGCCGTGCGGATCACATGGCACGACGTGTGGGCCGGCTCCCTCGTCACGGGGCTCTTGTTCACCATCGGCAAGCTGCTGATCGGGTACTATCTGGGAAAGAGCAACGTCGCCTCGAGCTACGGCGCGGCCGCCTCGATCATCACCATCCTGCTCTGGATCTACTACTCGTCCCTGATCCTCCTGTTCGGCGCGGAATTCACGAAAGCCTACGCGGAAAGCCGGGGCAGCCGGAAGCACAAGCGGCCCAACCAGCCATAGCAAGCGAGCCGGACCCTGCCGGCTCGCTTCCCGCCCTCTCTCAGGTCCGATCCCGCCTAATCTATTCGGCGGCCTGTCCCATGGCCGGAGTCGTGGGAACGTTCCGCATGCCGCTCAAGACCTCCTCGGCCGAAGCCTTGTAGTTCTTCACGGAGCTCGTCCACTGGCCCCAGACCGTCGGGTCGATCTTGTCGCCGTTGCGACCTAGGTTCTGCAGCCGGCTTTTATCCTCGTCGGTGAGCTCCTGCTTGGGCAGGGGCTGAAGATGGCGCACATCATCGGCCGCGATGCCGATCATCTCGCCCACCCTTTTGCCGTAGTCGTCGTGGACCAGCAGCAGGTGCCACACCATGCGCTCCTGCACGTCGCGCTCGCATTGGCCGAGCAGGGTGCCCATGTTGAGCACCAGGTCGTCCCGCTCCCAATCCATCATGGTGCAGTAGCGGCCCCGGGCCTGGACGTAGTCGTTGCGGCGGTCGATGACGCTGCGGGTCAGGCGCCCGTGAATCTCGGGATGGTTGCTGGGCTCCTCCCGCGGCGATTCATGCAGGCCGTTGTGGATGGAGGGCTCGAAGTTCACGTGCGGGTTCTGCCCCGGCGCGAGGTCGCGGCGGAACGACATCTGCCCGCCGTTCAGGTTCGTGGCCACAGGGGCGTTCTTGGCCTGGTTCACCGGCAGCTGAAGGTAGTTGGTGCCGACCCGATAGCGCTGCGTGTCGGAATAGGAGAAGGTGCGCCCGACCAGCATCTTGTCGTCGGAGAAATCGAGCCCGTCCACCAGCACGCCGGTGCCCATGGCGATCTGCTCGTTCTCGTTGAAGTGGTCGTCCACGTTGCGGTTGAGGGTCATGACGCCCACGTGCCGCAGGGGGAAATCCTTCTCAGGCCAGATCTTGGTGTCGTCCAGCGGGTCCCATTCCAGCTCGGGATGCTCGTGATCATCCATGATCTGCACGTACATGTCCCATTGCGGGTGCTCGCCGCGCTCGATGGCCTCGTAGAGGTCCTTGGACGCGGAGCCGAGATCCTGGCCCTGAACCTTGGCCGCCTCCTCGGCGGTCAGGCTGGCAAGGCCGCAGCGCGGATGGAAATGATACTTGACCAGAACGGTCCCGCCCTCGGCGTTGACCATCTTGTAGGTGTTGACGCCAAAGCCCTCCATGTGGCGATAGCTTGCCGGGATGCCGCGCGGGCTGAACAGATGCGTCAGCATGTGCATGGATTCGGGCGTCTGGCTCATGAAGTCGAAGATCCGGTTCGGCTCCTGGCGGAAGGTCACGGGATCGGGCTTGAGGGAGTGGATGACGTCCGGGAACTTGATGGCGTCGCGGATGAAGAAGACCGCGAGATTGTTGCCCACGAGATCCCAGTTGCCGTCCTCGGTGTAGAACTTCACCGCGAAGCCGCGCGGATCGCGGGCGGTTTCGGACGAATCGCGGCCGCCGATGACTGTGGAGAAGCGGATCGCCAGGGGGGTTTTCTTGCCGGCCTGCTGGAACAGCTTGGCGCGGGTGTACTTGGAGGCGGGCTCGTCGCCGATCTTGCCCGTGACCTCCAGCTCCCCGTAGCAGACGAAGCCGCGGGCATGGACCACGCGCTCAGGAATGCGCTCGCGGTCGAAATGGGTGATCTTCTCCAGGAACTGATAGTTCTCCAGCGTGGCGGGACCCCGGCTGCCGACGGTGCGCTGGGACTGGTTGTTGGCGATCGGATGTCCCTGCCGGTTCGTCAGAACCTTGTCCGAATCCGATCCGTTGGATTTCTTGCTCATGGCCGTCTCCTTGCGTCCTTGGCTTGCGCGTTGCCGCAGCCGAATTGCTCCGGACCCTGAGTGACGCGAACGCTGGTGCCGCGGCCCGAATGCAGATGAAGTCAAAAGGAATAGAGCGGCCGCCGCATAAGGGAAGAGACCGACCGCAGGGACTCTCAATGAACCTTCAGCTTGGCCTTGTCCCGAAGGGGCTCAAGGGAAGATGCGGTCGCCCTGCTCGTCGATGATCTGCCTGCCCTTGGCGACCGCGAAGGCAGCCGCATCGTCCTTGCTGGCATGGGTCTCGGCGCGAACGAAGCGGTGTTCCTTCGTTCCCGTCTCGAAATCCTTCTCGATCACGCCTGCGGTCTGGAATTGGCCCTTCGCCGGGTAAGGGGCGGGCCGGATGCGAAAACCCTTGTACTCCACCGCCTCGGCGGCAGGTTCGCTCTTCTGGCTCGGCTCGCCCGCTCCGGTCAACCGCGTCCATAGGCCTTTGAGGATCGAAGACATGTGAGCAACTCAGCCGGTTCATAGGGGCCATGAGCAGCACCGATCAGGACGCCGCCCGAAGGCCGATTCATCACGGGCGATCCTGTATCAGGTTTGCCGGTCCGGCGAAAGCGGAGGACGTAACCGACCTGTGATGTCCGGCTTCTTGACGTTGCTGGCTTAAAGGTCAAGTCTTGGGTTTCAGGCTTGCAGCGAGGCTTGATCTCGTCGCGGATGAGGGTTTCCATCATGAAGTATCCCCTGTTTGGACTATGTCTCTCCGGCGCGCTCCTGACCGGCGGCATCGCCCTCGCCCATCACGGCTGGGGGAGCTACGACGCGGCAAAGAAGCTGACCATCGCGGGCTCCGTCCAAGGGGCCGACTGGCAGAATCCCCATGTGATGATCGTGGTGTCCCACGAGAACAGGAAATGGGATGCCGTGCTGGCTCCTCCGTTCCGCATGAGCGCGCGGGGCCTTGAGCCCGACATGATCAAGCCTGGAACCACGGTGACGCTCGAAGGCTATCCTTCCACCCGCGCCGAGGCCGAGATGAGGGCCGAGCGGATCATGGTGGGCGGCAAGACCTTCGAACTCCGCTAGGATTTGATGTATCTCGAGCTGCTCGCGGCGCTGGAGGGCTCCTGGCTTGGCCATGCGGGGCGTCACTCTGCTTGGCTCTATACCGCCGCGAACCTGCTGCACGTTCTCGGAGCCACCTTCCTGGTCGGCGGCATCATGGTGTTCGACCTCAAGGTCTTGGCCGAACACGGCAAGAACGCCTGGCAGGTCGGGCGCTACGCGATCCCCCTCGCGGCGGCGGGACTGGCCTTGCAGGTCCCCACCGGGGTGCTCCTGCTCGCCGTCGAAGCCCGGGCGCTGGGCGTCAACCCCGCCTTTTATTTCAAGCTTGCCTTCATCGCCGCCGGGCTCGTCAACGTGGCGCTGTTCCACGCCCGGTTCGGCCGCACCCTGCGCACGGACGCCATCCCCCCGCAGGCGCGCGCTTATGCGGTCATCTCGCTTGCCGCCTGGATCCTCGCGCTGCTGGCCGGGCGCCTGATCGCCTATCTTTAGTCTCTGCCGGCGGTGTCGCCCTCTGGAAAATTTCCTCACCTGCTCCAGCATCGTTATCATGATCCAAGCAAGGTTCTTCATGCGCATCCGTCTGGCGCTCTGCGGTCTTGTCATCAGCTGTGGAACCGGATGGAGCGCGACGACGCCCACGACTGAGACCGTCGAGCAGGCCCTGTGCCGCCTCATCGAAGGGGCCGCGCAGTCGCGCCAGATCCCGCAGGGATTTCTCACCAAGCTGATCTGGCGGGAAAGCTCCTTCCGCCCGCATGTGATCAGCCCGGCAGGAGCCCAGGGCATCGCGCAGTTCATGCCGGGCACGGCGCAGGAACGCGGGCTGACGAACCCCTTCGACCCCGAACAGGCGATTCCGAAGGCCGCCGAGTTCATTGCGGATCTGACGGATCGCTTCGGAAATCTCGGGTTGGCCGCGGCGGCCTATAACGGCGGCCCTGCCCGCGTGGCCGCATGGCTTGCCGGCCAGGGCGGGCTTCCCACGGAGACCAGGAACTACGTCATTGCCGTGACGGGCCGCTCCGCCGAGGAATGGGCGGCCGACAGGAAGGCCGAGGCCGATGGGCACGCCAAGGCGCCTGCCGACCCGAACGCCCAATCCTGCCTGCAGATCGTCGCCGTGCTGCGCGTTCCCGGCCGCGATGCCTCCCCGGTCGAGGCGCCGTTTGCGCCCTGGGGAGTTCAGCTCGCCGGAAACTTCTCGAAGGAGAGGGCTCTCGCGACCTTTGCGCGCACAAGCCGAGCCTATGCGTCGGTTCTGGGCAGCACGCAGCCCATGATCATCGGAACGCGGTTGCGCTACCGCGGCGCCAGGACGTTCTATCGCGTGCGCGCGCCGGCGGCGACGCGCAAGGAAGCGGAACAGCTCTGCACAAGAATTCGCACGGCCGGCGGGAGCTGCATCGTTCTGCCGAGCTGAGGGGCGGCGTTCATTCGACAAAAAAGGCCCGCACTCTTGCGGTGACGCGAGAGAGTGCGAGCCCTGTCTGTGACGGTTCAGCGGCGCTGGGGCCGAAGCGAGCGGGCCAGCTCCCGGATCACGTTGTCTTCGATGTTCAGGCCGCTGTCGTCGTCCGACGTGATCTCGACCTCTGCGGACATGGAAGGTTCGATCCGGGCGGTTGCGCCTCCCTGAAGATGAGGGAGCTTCTCCGGCTCGGGCTCCGGAGCCGCGGCGCGCTGAGGAGCCGCCGGCTCGGGAGCGTTCCTCACCACCGGCGGCGGAGGGGCGTAGCTTCGCGAGGAGCTGTAGCGGTTCTCGAGGGTGTCGAGCAGGCTGTTGAGGGCCGCATTCGAAACCGGAATGTCAGGCACCTGCGGCAAGCCTTCGAGCGCAATGGACCGGTTCTGATAGGCGCCCTCGCCCGACACGTCCGGTCCGAACCAGGACAAGGGGCGGAAGTCCCTGGCTTCCTCTTCGCTCTGGAACTCGACCGAGATCAGATCCAGGGGACCGGGCGTCACCAAACGCACCAGGTGAATGTCGCGGGTGCCGATCGTCATGTGCGTGACCAGGTAATCGACCTTGCCCGGCGTGACGTCGAGCAGGGCTTCGGCATGAGTACGAGGCACCTCGGTGCGCTCCTCGACCGGCCCGTTCGGTCCCGCGCTGATCAGCACGAGGCTGCCCTTCTCGCCTTCCACGATCACGTAGGAGCTTCGATCGGACTGATTGGGGAAATGACCTTCCGTCACCCGATTGCCGCCCCGCTCCTTTCGAATAAGCCGGGCCAAGGATGAAGGAATGAGATAACGTCTGTAAGTACTCATGTCAGGACCTCTGATCATAGGCCGAAAAATTCTCGCTCTTACCTAGATCTCGATGCTTCAACGATCAAATAGAACGTATTCACAGTCCAGCATAATAATCCAACATCGTTAAAATGGCGCGCGACGTTCTATTATCAGCAGACGAGTGTGTAGGCCGAGCACGGAAAATGATCACAGATCATGGCGCTCCGCGGTCAAACTTCAAGCGGGCCAACGGCGGTTTTCCCTTGATAACAAAGGGCCGGCTCCAAAAAAGCAGCCCTCGGGCAGTTCCTCAAAGAACCGGCCGAGGGCCGCTGCTCTTTCGAGCGACGCAATGAACCTACGTTACTCGCTTGCTCTTGTCTTCGGCACGTAAGGCGCGTTGCCGTCGAAGGTGTAGGCGGTCTTCACGGTGGTGTAGAACTCCTGCGCATAGCGTCCCTGCTCGCGCGGACCATAGGACGAGCCTTTGCGCCCGCCGAACGGCACATGGTAATCGACGCCGGCGGTGGGCAGGTTCACCATCACCATGCCGGCCTCCGCGTTGCGCTTGAAATGCGAGGCATATTTCAGGCTCGTGGTGCAGATGCCGGACGAGAGGCCAAATGACGTATCGTTCGCAATCTCCAGGGCCTCGTCGTAGTCCTTCGCCCTGATGACGGTGGCCACCGGCCCGAAGATTTCTTCGCGGGCCACGCGCATGGTGTTGTCCACCTCGGTGAACAGGGCCGGCGCGAGATAGAAGCCGGGCGCGTCGCGCTTCAGAACTTCGCCGCCCGCCACGAGCTTCGCGCCTTCCTCCTGACCGATGCGGATGTATTTGAGATCCTGGTCGAGCTGGCCCTGGTCCACCACCGGGCCGATATGCGTGCCGGCCTTCAAGGCGTCGTCGACGACGAGGCTCCCCATGCGCTCCTGCATGGCCGCCACGAACCGGTCGTGGATGCCCTCGGTCACGATCAGCCGCGAGGAGGCGGTGCAGCGCTGGCCCGTGGAGAAGAACGCGCTGTTGACGGCGCAGTCCACCGCCACCTTCAGGTCGGCGTCGTCCAGCACCACCATCGGGTTCTTGCCGCCCATCTCCAGCTGCAGCTTCTTCATGGGATCGGCCATGATGCAGGTCTGCGCCACCCGGCGGCCGGTGGGCACCGAGCCTGTAAACGAGATGGCGGAGATCTTCGGGCTGTTGAGCATGGCCTCGCCCACCACCGAGCCGCGGCCCATCACCAGGTTGAACACGCCTTCGGGCACGCCGGCCCGGATGATGA
>DASQTM010000467.1:0-7182 GCA_035641875.1 Microvirga sp.
CCGCCGCAATCCGGATCGCCACGTCCGCGTAATCGGTCAGGGGCGACTCAATGGGCGCCACGAAGATGTGGCCGTTGATGCCGACGATCTTGTCGAGCAGTTCCTTGCGAAAGCCGTTCATGACCGAGAGCACCACGATGAGCGTGGCGACGCCCAGCGTGATGCCCAGGAAGGAGAAGCCGGCGATCACCGAGACGAAGCCCTCGCGTCGCCTCGTGCGCAGATAGCGCCCCGCGAGCATCCACTCGAAGAGGGAGAAGGGCTTGGTTCCGGAAGACGTGGCGCCGGTCTGTGCTGCTTTGGCCATGACGGCTTATGTATGCGCCGTGAGCCGGGAAACCACATCATCGAGGGGCAGAATCTCGCGCTCGCCCGTGGCGCGGTGCTTGAGCTCCACCTTGCCCTCGGCCAGTCCCTTTGGCCCGATGATCACCTGCTTCGGCACCCCGATGAGGTCGGCTGTAGCGAACTTTCCGCCCGGACGCTCGTCGCGGTCGTCATAGAGAACGTCGCGGCCCGCGGCCGTCAGCTCGCGATAGAGCCTCTCGCAGGCCCCGTCGGTGGCCGCATCGCCGGCTTTCAGGTTCAGGACCGCCACGTCGAAGGGGGCGACCGATTCCGGCCAGATGATGCCGTTCTCGTCGTGGCTCGCCTCGATGATCGAGGCGATCAGGCGGCTCGGGCCGATGCCGTAGGAGCCCATATGGACCGCCCGCTCCTGCCCGTCAGGCCCCATCACTCTCGCGCCCATGGGCTCGGAATACTTGGTGCCGAAATAGAAGATGTGACCGACCTCGATGCCGCGCGCCGACATCTTCCTGTCGGCGGGAACGGCGTCGAAAGCGGCCGCGTCGTGCATCTCCGAGGTGGCGGCATAGAGCGACGTCCACTTGTCCACGATGCCCTGGAGGCCTGAGACGCTGTCGAAATCCGTGCTCTCGGCGGGAATGTCGTAGTCGAGATAATCCGCGTGGCAGAACACCTCGCTCTCGCCCGTGGACGCGAGGATGATGAATTCATGGCTCAGATTGCCGCCGATGGGGCCCGTATCGGCCCGCATGGGAATGGCCTTCAGGCCCATGCGCGCGAAGGTGCGCAGATAGGCCACGAACATCTTGTTGTAGGAGTGCACGGCCCCTGCCTGATCCAGGTCGAAGGAATAGGCGTCCTTCATCAGGAACTCGCGCGAGCGCATGACGCCGAAGCGCGGACGCACCTCGTCGCGGAACTTCCACTGGATGTGATAGAGGTTCAGGGGCAGGTCCTTGTAGGAGCGCACATAGCCCCGGAAGATTTCCGTGATCATCTCCTCGTTGGTGGGCCCGAACAGCATCTCGCGCTCGTGCCGGTCCTGGATGCGCAGCATCTCCTTGCCATAGGCGTCGTAGCGGCCCGATTCCCGCCAGAGATCCGCCGACTGGATCGTGGGCATGAGAAGCTCGACGGCGCCGGAGCGGTTCTGCTCCTCGCGTACGATGGCGTTGACCTTGTTCAGAACCTTCAGGCCGAGGGGCAGCCAAGCATAGATGCCCGCCGCCTCCTGGCGGATCATGCCGGCGCGCAGCATCAGGCGGTGGGAGACGATCTCGGCCTCTTTCGGCGTCTCGCGGAGAATCGGCAGGAAATAACGGCTCAAGCGCATGGCAGGCTTTCGTTTTCGGTCAGAATTGGGACGTGACTCGTTTCAAGCACACAACACAGGCCCCGGGCAAAAGACAAGCTGTGATCGTTTCGGCAGGGCTGACCCGAAGCGGTTTAGACGAAAGTTGAAGGAGGCTGATGGCGAAAAATGCGTCAGCGCCTGCCCAAAAAAGATGACATAGTAACGTGGGTTGACTATAAACGAGTTACTAACGTCTCCAACTCTCGATGTTGGAGGCTGCGGTCCGGGTTTCGGGAGGAACGCGGTCCCCAAGCGCCGCACAGGCGCGGGCGTCAGAAAGCCAGGGATCAATGATTGCCGAAAAGGCAGTTCAGGCAAGGCGAAAGCCTTGCTTTTTTCTTTTTCGACGTCAGGGTCTTACCGGGTCAAAGCCCCGCCAGGGGAAACAACGCCGCGACAGCCACCAGAACGATGGCGGCCAGGAGCGTCGTCCAGATAGCCTTCTCGCGCAACGCCGGAGCCGAGGGCGCGCCCGGCTCGCTGCCCGCAACCACTTCCCCGCTCTCCGCCTGGCTGCGAATGCCGAAGGGCAGAACCGCGAAGAGCAGGATCCACCAGATCACGAAGTAAAGGGCAATGCCTCCGCTGACTCGGAGGGTGAAGACGCCCACCACCACGGCCACGGCCAAGGCTGAGACCACAACCACGACCGCCAGAGTGGTCCAGAGCGATCCCGCCAGGTTCTTCACAAGGCTTGTCAACAGCTTGTCCTCAGGCCTGCTCGAGTTCGATGAGCGTGCCGTTAAAGTCCTTGGGGTGCAGGAAAAGCACGGGTTTTCCGTGGGCTCCGATCTTCGGTTCGCCCGAGCCCAGCACCCTGGCCCCAGAATTCACAAGCCGGTCGCGGGCAGCCGAAATATCGTCCACCTCGTAGCAGACATGATGCATGCCGCCGTCCGGGTTCTTCTCCAGGAACTTGGCGATGGGCGAGTCCTCACCCAGGGGTTCCAGGAGTTCGATCTTAGTGTTGGGCAGCGTAATGAACACGACCGTGACCCCGTGTTCCGGCAGGGCCTCCGGCGCAGAGACCTCGGCGCCCAAGGTGCCGCGGTACATCTGAGACGCCGCCGCGATGTCCCGCACGGCGATGGCGACATGGTTGAGACGACCGATCATGGCTGCTCCTGCATTCCAACCATGGCCGTCTTTATACCTCTATCACCAGCACATGACATGCGGGCTTCTTGCCCCATTCCTGGTTCACGGCGGCCCGGACGGCGCGATGGACGGCATTCTCCACCGCCTCCGGATCGCGGCGCTTGGCCTTGGAAAGACCGTCGAGCAGATCGGCCACCGCATCGGCCACGATATCGGTCATGTCCCGCCCGTCCCGGTTCTTCTCGGGCAGGCCCATGGCGTCCACCACCGGGTCGCCGGCGATGTCGCCGCGATCGTTGATGGCGATCGCCACTGTGACAATGCCGGCGAAGGCGAGCTTGCGGCGCTCCGGTAGGGCCCGCTCTCCCGAAGGGATGACGATGTTGCCGTCCTTGTAGAGGCGGCCTGCGGGAACGGTGTCGATGATCTCCGCCTTGCCGGGGGAAAGGCGCACAAGGGTGCCGTTCTTGGCGCGCACCACCTCGGGCACGCCCTGCGCCCGGGCGAACCTCTCATGCTCCGCCAGATGCAGGGCCTCCCCGTGGGCGGGGATGGCGATGCGGGGGCGGGTCCATTTATACATCTGCGCCAGCTCGCCCCGGCGCGGGTGGCCGGACACGTGCACCAGCTCGGTCCTGTCCGTGATGATTTCGATGCCCTGCTCGATCAGGCTGTTGATGATGGAGCCCACGGCCTTCTCGTTGCCGGGGATCGCCCGGGACGAGAAGATCACCCGGTCGCCCGCCGAGAGCGCAATGTCCGGATGCTCGTCCTGGGCGATGCGGGCCAGGGCCGCCCGAGGCTCCCCCTGGGAGCCGGTGAGCAGGGCCACGACCTTGTCGCGGGGCATGTAGCCGAAATTCTCCGCCGAGCGGAATTCCGGCAGCCCTTCCAGGTAGCCGCATTCCTTGGCGACCTCGACCACCCGATCCATAGCCCGTCCGACCACGATGACCTCGCGCCCGTATTCGCGCGCCGCATCCGCCACCGAGCGCATCCGGGCGACATTCGACGCGAAGGTGGTGATCGCCACCCGGTGCGGCGCATCCTTGATCAGCTGCGCGAGGTTGCGGGCCACATCCGCCTCGCTCGGGCTCTCTCCCTCGCGGACCACGTTGGTGGAATCGCACACGAGCGCCAGGATGCCCTCGTCGCCGAGCGCACGGAAGGCCTCCTCCGAGGTGAGGCTGCCGAGATAGGGCGTGTTGTCGATCTTCCAGTCGCCCGTATGCACGACGAGGCCATGGGGTGTGCGGATCGCGAGCGCGTTCGATTCGGGGATGGAGTGGGCGACCGGCACATATTCGATGTCGAAGGGGCCGATTTTCAGCCGCTGTCCGGGCGTAATCTCTTTCAGGTTGACCTTCGGGGCGTTGGGCTCCGACAGGCGGCGCGTCTCCAGGAGACCGATGGCGAACCTCGTGGCGTAGACGGGCGCACGAAGGCGCGGCCACATCTCCACGAGAGCGCCGATATGGTCCTCATGGGCATGGGTGATGAAGATGCCCAGCAGATTGTGCCGCTCCTCCTCGATGAAGCGCAGGTCCGGATAAACCACATCGATGCCGGGGAGCTGCTCCTCGCCGCCGAAGCCCATGCCGCAATCGACCAGGATCCACTGGCGCTCCGCCTCCGGGCCGAAGCCGTAGAGTGCGGCGTTCATGCCGATCTCGCCGAGTCCTCCGAGGGGGAGGAAGACCAATTCGTCTTGGGGGGAAGCCATATCAAACCTTGTCACGCCAGCGTCAGAGCCGGCCTATATCGTGCTGCAGATGAGGAAAATAAAGGTCGCCCGCATCAATGAGCTCCACTCCCGCGGAGCTTTTGAGCTGGAGGCGTCCGAGGCGGTCGAGCCCGTCGAACAGGCCCTTCTTCTCGCCGGAGGGAAGACGAAGGGTCACCTCCTGGCCGACGCCGGCGGCGCGCTCCAGCCACAGCCGCCGCACCGGTCCGAACGGATCGGAGGCGTTCATGCGCGCCGATGCGCTCCAGGCCGAGAACGTTCGGGCGAAGGCGGCGGACAGGGAGCGGAACACCTCTTCGCGGGTGAGACCCGGCCTGATCGCCTGCAGAGCCGCGGCCGGATAGGGCGTGCCCGAGGGTGCGAAGGCGACATTCACGCCGAAGCCGATCACCACCGCCAGACGACCGTCCGGCCCGAGCCTGTGCCCTTCGAGGAGCAGCCCCGAGACCTTGGCGCCGTTGAGCAGCAGGTCGTTGGGCCATTTCAGGGACAGGCGCGGAGCGCCCAAGCCCGTCGCCGCCTCGACGGCTTCGTGCAGGGCGAGCCCGGCCACGAACCCGAGCTGCGGCGCAGCCGACAGCTTGCAGGGATCGACCAGAAGGAGGCTCGCGTAGAGATTGCCCGGCGGCGACGTCCATTGCCTCCCGTGACGACCCCTCCCGGCGCGCTGCTCGGCGGCGGTGATCCAGAGCTGCCCCGGATCGCCGGAGCGCGCCGCCTGGAGCGCCTCGTCGTTGGTTGAGCCCGTCGCCTCGAGGGAGAGCAGCCGATAGCCGGCGGATCTTGTCTCGGGCGACAGGTGCACGATCAGAACAGGGAGCGCGCGGCCGCGGCGGCCGCCGTTCCGAGAGGCGCCGGAACGAGCACGTACAGAACCACGAAGAGGCTGGACAGGCCGAGGACGAGCTTCACGCCCGCAGGCATCGCGTCGTAGCGCTCGCCCGGCTCATCGAAGTACATCACCCGGACAATGCGCAGGTAGTAATAGGCGCCGACCACGCTGGTCACCACGCCGATGACCGCGAGGGTGACCAAGTTGGCGTTGATGGCCGCGGCGAAGACCGCGAACTTGGCGAAGAAGCCCGCGAGCGGCGGAATACCGGCGAGCGAGAACATCATCATGGCCATGCAGAAGGCGATCACCGGGTGGGTGCGCGCCAGCCCGGAGAGATCGTCCACGGTATCGAACATCACCTTGCCGCGGCGCAGGCTCAGGATGCACGCGAAGGCGCCGAGGGTCATGGCGAGATAGATCGCCATGTAGATGGCGACGCCCTCGATGCCTTCCGGCGTCCCGGTGGCAAGTCCGATCAGCGCATAGCCAACGTTGGCGATGGAGGAATAGGCCATCAGGCGCTTGATGTTGCGCTGCCCGATGGCCGCGAAGGAGCCAAGGGCCATGGACGCGATGGAAATGAACACGATGATCTGCTGCCACTGGCCGAGGATGCCCGGGAAGGCGTCGATGAACACCCGGGTCGCCATGGCCATGCCGGCCATCTTGGGAGCGGCGGCGAAGAAGGCCGTCACCGGCGTGGGAGAGCCCTCGTAGACATCCGGCGTCCACATGTGGAACGGCACGGCGGAGATCTTGAAGGCGATGCCGGCGGAGACGAACACGAGGCCCACGATCGCCCCGATGCCCGCATTGCCCTGCAGCACGGAGGCGATGACCGGGAAGGACACGCTACCGGTGAAGCCGTAGACCAGAGAGGCCCCGTAGAGCAGCATGCCGGACGACAGGGCGCCGAGCACGAAGTACTTCAGGCCCGCTTCCGTCGAGCGCACGTTGTCCCGGTCGAAGGCGGCGATCACGTAGGACGACAGGCTCAGCAGTTCAAGGCCCAGATAGAGCGCGATGAGATCGTTGGCCGAGATCACCATCAGCATGCCGATGGTCGAGAGCACGATCAGGATCGGGTACTCGAAGCGGTAGATCCCCTCCCGGCGCATGTAGTCCATGGACAGGATGACGCCGCCGGCGGAGCCGAGGAGGGTCAGCGCCTTCATGAACTTGGCGAAGCCGTCGACCACGAAGGAGCCGCTCATGGTCTCCACCCGCTCCGAGGGGAGCATCAGGACCGCCACGAACGCGACGGCGAGAAGCGCCAGGGCGATGATGTTCATGCCCTCGCCCGAGCGCTCGCCGCGGATGGCGCCGTACAGGACCAGGATCAGCGCCCCGGCCGCCAGGAGGATTTCCGGCAGCGCAGGGCCAAAGGCGGGAATGTCGAGGGCGGGGTTCATCGTGACCTCAGTGTGCGGCGACAGATGCCGTTTTCACGGTTGCGAGGGCGGCCTCGTAGCCCTTCATGAGCGCATCCGTAGGAACCGCGAAGGCGTCGAGGATGGGGCCGGGCTGCACGCCGTAATAGATGATGAGCAGAATGAGCGGCGCGAAAGTGATGATCTCGCGGCGGTTCAGGTCGGTGATCCCCTTGAGGGCGGGCTTATCCAGCGGCCCGTAGACGACCCGGCGGTAGAGCCAGAGCGCATAGGCCGCCGAAAGGATCACGCCGCTCGCGGCAAAGAAGGCAACCCAGGTGTTGGAGCGGAAGGCTCCCATCAGGGTCAGGAACTCACCGATGAAACCCGCGGTGCCCGGAAGGGCCACGTTGGCCATGGTTAGGATCAGGAACACCACCGCATACATAGGCATCCGGTTCACGAGGCCGCC
>DASQTM010000468.1:0-6290 GCA_035641875.1 Microvirga sp.
CCGGTCGCAATTTCGGGGCCCGGCCGACCCGCAGGTCTCATCACTCTCCGACACCGACCGCGCTCCCCTGGCCTGAAAGCCCTGGAGCTTGCGCTGCGGGATTATCTGTCAACGGTGCGCAGGACCGGACTTTTCGACTCCGCCTCCCAACCGAGCGCGATATAACTTCTATATTATAGATATCGTTCGTGAACATATAAGACACCGGCCCTGGCCCGCCTTAGCATCGTGGTTCCGATATCGACAATGGGCAGAAGGCCATGGATCAGGTGCTCGACAGGTTGGGTCTCGACGGGGCGGGGCTCGATACGATCCTTCGTGAGGCGCGAACCCACTATACATGGACCGGCAGGCCGGTGTCCGAGAGCCTGCTGAGGCAGATCTACGAATTGGCGCGCATGGGTCCCACCAGTGGCAACTGCAATCCCATGCGCGTCGTCTTCGTGACCACTCCGGAGGGGAAGGAGCGGCTGCGGCCGGGCCTGAAGCCTGGCAATGTCGACAAGACCATGGCGGCGCCCGCGACTGCGATCATTGGCACGGACATGGAGTTCTACAGGCACATCCCTCGTCTTGCGCCGCACAATGCGGATCGCGTGAAGGTCTACGAAGAGGACCCGGACCTCACCTATCGGGCCGCATTCCGGAATTCGACGCTGCAAGGCGCTTACCTGATCATGGCCGCTCGGGCGCTCGGCCTCGATTGCGGGCCCATGTCCGGCTTCCTGCATGACGTGGTCGACGAGGAATTCTTCGCTGGCACGGCTGTGAAATCCAACTTCCTGATCAATATCGGTTATGGCGACCGCGAGAAGCTGCGTCCGCGCGGGGACCGCTTCGCCTTCGACGAAGTCTGCCGGTTCGTCTAGGGCCCCCGGTCTGGAGCCCGGAGACCTCACGGTCTCGCCTCGTTGCAGGAGTATTCATGACCCCAGAGCCCATCCTTGATCTCGCTCATCTTGCTCATGTGGAACTGCTGACCCCAAAGCCCGAGGAGAGCCTGCGCTTCTTCGTGGATGTGTTCGGCATGACGGAAAGCGGGCGCGAGGGAGACTCGGTCTACCTGCGCGGCTGGGACGATTACGAGCACCATTCCCTCAAACTCACGGGCTCCAAGACCTCCGGCCTCGGGCACATGGCGTTCCGGACCCGGTCGCCCCAGGCGCTGGAGCGCCGGGTCGCCGCTCTCAAAGGCAGCGGGTTCGACATCGGCTGGGTGGACGGCGATCTCGGCCATGGCCCGGCCTTCCGCTGCCAGGATCCCGACGGTCACGTCATAGAACTCTATTACGAAACGAACTGGTACCAGGCCCCGCCTGAGCTTCGGCCTGCGCTGAAGAACCAGGCTCAGCGCTACCCTGCCCGCGGCGTCAGCGTTCGCCGGCTCGACCACATGAACGGGCTGGCTTCGGACATCAAGGCGAACCGCATCTTTTTCGAAACCTACCTCGGTTGCCGCCTCACGGAGCAGATCGTCCTCAATGACGGCACGGAGGCCGGCATGTGGATGACGGTCACCAACAAGAGCTACGACTTCGCCTATACTCGCGACCATACCGGATCGAAGGGACGCTTCCATCACGTCACCTATGCGGTCGACAGCCGGGAGGACGTGCTGCGCGCCGCCGACATCTTCCTGGAGAACGGCGTCTTCATCGAAACCGGACCGCATAAGCACGCGGTGCAGCAGACGTTCTTTCTCTACGTTTACGAGCCTGGAGGCAACCGAGTCGAGGTGGCGAATGCCGGGGCTCGCCTGATCCTCGCCCCGGACTGGAAGCCCATCGTCTGGACGGAAGAGGAGCGGAAGAAGGGCCAGGCCTGGGGCTTGAAGACGATCGAGTCCTTCCATACCCACGGCACACCCCCGATGGAC
The DNA here is from genome assembly GCA_035641875.1 of Microvirga sp. Taxonomy (GTDB): domain Bacteria; phylum Pseudomonadota; class Alphaproteobacteria; order Rhizobiales; family Beijerinckiaceae; genus Microvirga. The sequence continues at coordinate 1,877 of DASQTM010000468.1, forward strand.
ATCAAGAATCACTGACGCATGGGAGATCCGATATGAAGAACGTTGTCGTAGGAATCGTCCACCGGCCTTCTCGCGATCTTGTTGATGTGGGTAAAGGCTTGCGACGCGCCGCCGCCCACCATGTCGGCCCGATCGCCGAGCCCCATGAGGGAGATCGCTGATGCAGACGGCCATTCCCTGCACGCTCATGCGGGGTGGAACATCGAAGGGACCGTTCTTCCTCGCTTCCGACCTTCCATCGGATATCGAGACACGGGATCGGGTGCTGCTTGCAGCGCTGGGCTCGCCCGACATCAGGCAGATCGATGGTGTCGGCGGCGCAGATTCGCTCACCAGCAAGGTTGCGGTGGTCGGTCCTTCGACCCGGCCCGATGCAGACGTCGACTACCTGTTCCTGCAGGTCGTGGTCGATGAACCGCGGGTCGATCCATCCCAGAATTGCGGCAACATGCTTTCCGGTGTCGGCCCCTTCGCGATCGAGCAGGGGCTCGTCGCCGCTCGCGATGGCGTGACGGCGGTGCGCATCCACATGGTCAACACGGCAAGCGTGGCCGTCGCCCGGGTGCAGACGCCTGGCGGACGGGTCTCGTATGAAGGCGATGCGCGCATCGACGGAGTGCCCGGGACGGCGGCGCCCATCCCGGTGGACTTTCTCGACGTGGCGGGCGGCAGCTGCGGCGCGCTCCTGCCCACGGGCAAAGTCCTGGACGTGGTCCAAGGCGTCGAGGTCACCTGCATCGACAACGGCATGCCCGTGGTGGTGATGCGCGCCGCCGATCTCGGCAAGTCCGGCCAGGAGAGCCCGGCGGATCTCGAGAAGGACCGCGACCTGAAGTCCCGCGTCGAGGCGATCCGCCTGGAGGCGGGGAGGCTGATGAACCTCGGAGACGTGACGACGAAAACGGTCCCGAAGATGTGCTTGGTCGCGCCGCCCCGGAACGGGGGGGCGATCTCGACCCGGACCTTCATTCCCCACAAGGTCCACACCTCCATCGGCGTTTTCGGCGCGGTCAGCGTCGCTTCCGCCTGCGTTCTGCCGGGATCCGTTACCGCAGGGGTTGCACATGCCCGTGTCGGCGCCGGCCAGTCCCGCCTCGACATCGAGCACCCGACCGGCTTCTTCACCGTGGAAACGGAGGTGGAGAATGGCCCGGATGGGGCGCGCTTCACGCGCTCGGCCCTGCTGCGCACGGCGCGGACGCTCATGCGCGGCGAGGTGCTGGTTCCAGGCTCCGTCTGGACCAAACCAGCCTGATCAGCCACAGTTCTCAAGGAAACCCGCGATGACGAGCCTCGCCACCGATTCCCTCAACCGCGTCGCGCTGATCGGCCTCGGCGAGGCTGGCCAGATGTTGGCGCGGGAGTTCTCCACCTCCGGACGGCTGCAAATCCGGGCCTTCGACATTGCATTTGCGGATGCCGCGAGCGCGCCAAGCACGGCGGCGCGGACCCTCGGCATCACGGCCGCGTCTACGGCTGCGGAGGCCGTGGCGGAGGCGCAACTCGTCATCAGCGCGGTGACCGCGGGCTCCGCCCTTGACGCCGCCCGTTCGGTCGCCGCGCACCTGCCGCCAGGCGCCTTCTTCCTCGACATCAATTCCGTCGCGCCCGGCACCAAGCGGGAGGCTTTCGCCCTGGTCGAGGCAGGAGCCGGCCGCTACGTGGAGGCGGCCGTGATGGCGCCGGTCTACCCGAAGCGCCTCGGTACGCCGATCCTGCTCGGCGGACCCCATGCAGGCGGCTTCCTCAAGATCGCGCAGGCGCTCGGCTTCAACGTCTCGGTCTTCTCCGAGCAGGTCGGCTCGGCCTCTGCGGTCAAGATGTGTCGCAGCGTGATGGTCAAGGGCCTTGAGGCCCTCTCCATGGAATGCTTCCTGGCGGCGCGCCGGGCCGGGGTCGAGGCTGAGGTGATCGCCTCTCTTCGCGGGAGCTTCCCAGATTTGGATTGGGTCGCGCTGGGAGAGTACAACCTCGAGCGCATGACAACTCACGGCATTCGACGTTCGGCGGAGATGCGTGAGGTCGCCAAAACCGTTCAGGAGCTCGGCATCGCGCCGCTGATGACCACCGCGGCCGTGGAGCACCAGGCCACCATGGGGAGCCTGCGGCTGAAGGATCGGTGCGGCGGCAGCCTGCCTGAGGGACTCGGCGCCGTCCTCGACGCGATCGGCCGGCTGGATCCTTGGTCGCAGGCGAAGCCCAAAGCCGCCGGGTGAACCGAAACGGCCGGGGGCCAGGACAAAACAAGATCGCCTGCGCCATTAAGCGCTATGTCAAAGAGATGGCCCGGCTCCATGGGGTGCTGAACAAGCACCCCATCGACCGCGGGTTCGTCGCCGCCGCTCACTCCATTGCAGATATGGCGGCTTGTCCCGCATGGACCGCAGAGCCTTGATGACTATTCCGACATTGAGCCCTGTGCCCAGGCGTGGAAACGCCTAGGGGAGCTATGACCGTGGGGTTATACATATTGCCTGGATCCATATAGGACACGCCCGCCTCCTTGCGGTAGCGTGATGCCAGGACAGACGATTGTGCGATGATGGTGGCTCCCGGATCCTCCGCGTCGCCGCAACATCGAGCGGGACTGATGAGCGTTGAAGCCAAGATAGACCAGGCCGCAATCGAGACCCTGGCGGACAGGATCGATGCAATCCTGCCCTCCCACCGCGATCTTTATTACGCGGGCGAATGGCATGCGCCACAAGGCGGACGGTACGCTGAGTTCTTCAATCCCGGCTCGGGCGCCTCGCTGGGCCAGGTCGCGGAGGCTTCCGCCGCAGATGTCGACAGTGCGGTCGAGGCCGCCGCGAAAGCTTATGAGGAGTGGCGGCTCGTACCGCCGGCCGAGCGCGCCAAGATCCTTCGGCGAATGGCCGGGATCGTGCGTGAGCACGCTGAAGAACTCGCGATGATTGACGCCGCCGACAGCGGCAATCCCGTGCACGAGATGATCGGCGACGCGCTGAACGCCGCCTCCCAGCTTGATTTCTTCGCCGGCCTCGTCACGGAGATGAAGGGATCCTCCGTTCCGCTGGGCCCCGATTCCGTCAATTTCTCAGTGCGTGAGCCGCGCGGCGTCGTCGCCCGCATCATACCCTTCAACCACCCCTTCATGTTCTGCGCCGCCAAAACGGCGGCGCCGCTCGCCGCCGGGAATACGGTGGTGGTGAAGCCGCCGGATCAGGCGCCCCTCTCGTCGCTGCGCTACGCCGAGCTCATCGGCGATCTGCTGCCTCCGGGCGTTTTCAACGTGGTTCCCGGCGGCCGCGATGTCGGTGCGGCTCTCGCCCAGCACCCTTCCGTTGCCATGGTGGCCCTGATCGGATCCGTCGGCGCCGGCAAGGCGGTGATGCGCGCAGCCTCAGATACTCTCAAACCGGTGCTCCTGGAACTGGGCGGCAAGAACGCCCTGATCGCCATGCCTGACTCGGACCCGGACGAGGTTGCCGCAGGCGTGGTCGCGGGCATGAACTTCACCTGGTGCGGGCAGTCCTGCGGCTCGACGAGCCGGGCCTTCATCCATGAGGACATCTACGAGGCGGTGCTCGAACGGGTCGCAGCCCGGGTCAAGGCCTTCAAGCCTGGGCTCCCGATCGACCCCAAGACCACCATGGGAGCGATTATCAGCAAGGCGCAACTCGACCGCGTCATGGGCTATATCGATGCCAGCATCAGCGAGGGCGCGCGCCTCCTCACCGGTGGCAAGCGCTCCGACGATCCGGCGCTCGCTAAGGGTAACTTCGTCGAGCCCACCGTCTTCGCGGACGTGACCCCCGCAATGCGGATCGCCCGGGAGGAGGTTTTCGGACCCGTGCTCGCCGTCTTCAGGTGGAAGGACGAGCGCGAGATGCTGCGCCAGGTGAACGGGGTTGAATATGGCCTCACATGTTCGATCTGGACCAACGACGTGCGCAAGGCTCACAGCCTCGCGGCTTCGGTTCAGGCCGGCTTCGTCTGGATCAACGAGGTCTCGCGCCATTTCCTCGGCACGCCCTTCGGCGGCTATAAGCAATCGGGGATGGGCCGCGAGGAATGCATCGAGGAACTCATCAGCTTCACACAGGAGAAGCACATTCACGTGAACTTGAAACGGCCGGCGCGGCGCTGACAGGACACGGGCCCGGGCTCCAGTGCAAGATCCTGGATCCCGGAAATCACTCCGGGATCCGCCGAGCGAATGCTCCAATAATTTCCGGCCCACAAGGGCTATCAGAAAAGCCGGGGTCGCAGCGCGGCCCATAACAAACCGGAGGAATCAATGCGAGTTTCTGCCCGCACGATGGTGGCCCGCTGTGGCCTTGCGGCCCTGTCGATGGTCATGATGGGTTCGGTCGCCGCGCATGCCCAGGGCGCTGCGCAGTACCCTTCCAAGCGCATCAACCTGGTGGTCGGCTTCGCGGCCGGCGGTTTT
>DASQTM010000469.1:0-9245 GCA_035641875.1 Microvirga sp.
CGATGTCGATGTCGCGGTTGCCGACCATGGCCTTGATCCGGCGGACCTTGTCGCACACCGATCCGATGAAGGCCTGGCCGCCGAAGCCCGGGTTGACCGTCATCAGCAGGATCAGGTCGACCATGTCGATCACCGGCTCGACGGCGCTCTCCGCGGTGCCGGGGTTGAGCACCACGCCGGCCCTCTTGCCCAGCGCCCGGATGCTCTGGAGCGACCGGTGCAGGTGGGGTCCTGCTTCCGCATGGATGCTGATGACGTCCGCGCCCGCCCTGGCGAAGGCCTCCAGATAGGGGTCCACCGGCGCAATCATCAGATGCACGTCGAACAGTTTCGAGGTGTGGGGGCGGAGCGCCTTCACCACGTCCGGGCCGATGGTGATGTTGGGCACGAAATGGCCGTCCATCACGTCAATGTGGATCCAGTCGGCGCCGGCGTCGTCGACGGCGCGGATCTCCTCGCCGAGCTTGGAGAAATCCGAGGCGAGAATGGAGGGGGCGATGAGAAGCGGGCGTGTCATGCCGCGCCGGTAGCACGAGCCATGGCGGACGGCAACGGCGCATCGGATTGCCTGCACGGTCGATCCCCAGACGACGCTCCTGGGGAGAGATCCGGTCGCGGCAGGAAAGACGTGGACGGCCTCCAGGGAACGGGAGTAAAGAGACGGCCTCGCAAGAGGAATACATGGTTCTCGCCCCTCAGGCCGAGGGGCGATGGAATGGGGCAGGTTTTCATGCGTAAGGATGTGATCGTTCTCGGCGCAGGCATTGTGGGCGTGTCGATCGCCGTGCATCTGCAGAAGCGCGGGCGCTCGGTGCTCCTGGTCGACAAGCGCAAGCCCGGCGAGGAAACCTCCTTCGGCAATGCCGGGCTGATCCAGCGCGAGGGCGTCTATCCCTACGGCTTCCCGCATGATTTCGGCGCGTTGCTGCGCTATGCCCTCAACAACACCATCGACGCCCATTACCACTGGAACGCCCTGCCGAGGCTCGCGCCTTTCCTGTGGCAGTACTGGATGCACTCCCGCCCGGCCCAGCACGAGGCGATCGCCCGGATGTACGCGCCTCTCATCGAGCGCAGCGTCATCGAGCACATGGCGCTGGCGGAGGAATACGGATCCACCCACCTGATCCGGCCTACCGGCTGGATGAAGGTTTTTCGCGAGCAGAAGACCCTGGACGAGGAGCTCCGCGACGCGGAGGAGGTGAAGCGTGATTTCGGCGTCAACTTCGATGCTCTCGATACCAAGGCCGTGGCCGAGCGCGAGCCGCATCTCAAGGTAGAGACCAGGGGCGGCATCCACTGGACCGACCCGGCCTCCGTCTCGGACCCGCATCAGCTCACCATGGGCTATGTAGGCCTGTTCGAGCGCCTCGGGGGAGAACTGGCGGCGGGCGACGCCAAGACCCTGGAGGAGACCGCCACCGGATGGCGCGTCCAGACCGAGAAGGGCGCGGTGGAGGCCGGTTCCGTCGTGGTGGCCCTCGGCGCCTGGGCAGACCTGGTGACAAAGCGGCTCGGCTACAACCTGCCGCTGGCGGTCAAGCGCGGCTATCACATGCATTACAAGCCCGAGGGCAATGCGGTTCTGAACCGGCCGACCCTGGACTTCGACCGCGGCTATTTCCTGGCCCCCATGTCGAAGGGCATCCGCCTCACCACAGGCGCGGAATTCGCCGTGCGGGATGCGCCCAAGACGCCGGTTCAGCTCGCCCGGGCCGAGCCCATCGCCAAGGAGTTCTTCCCCCTGGGTGAGCGGGTCGACCCGGAGCCCTGGATGGGCATGCGCCCCTGCACCCCCGACATGATGCCGATCATCGGCAAGGCCCCCCGGCACAAGAACCTCTGGTTCGGCTTCGGCCATGCCCATCACGGCCTGACCCTGGGCCCGGTGACCGGCCGCATCCTCGCCGAGATGATCACGGGCGAGACTCCTGTGATCGATCCCAAGCCCTATCGGGCGGAGCGCTTCTAAGCCCCGGCGGGTGTGCCGAACTTGTCCCGCCAAGCTGGTTGCGCCGCCGGGAAGGGCAGGGCGGTGGCCTCGTAGACGCCGCGGGCGATGGCGCGGGTAAGGCAGTCGGCGGCCAGCGCCGTCAGCTCGGTGAACTCCGCAGCCTCATCTTGGAGCGACCTGCGGCCGGTGGCTGCGGCGAAGATCGTGTCGCCGTCGAACAGGGCGTGGGAGAAGCGCAGGCCCCGGGCGAGGCCCGCATGGGCGGCGACGGCGAGGCGCTTGGCCTGGGCCTTGGTGAGCGTGGCGTCTGTCGCCACGAGGGCGATGGTGGTGGAGGGCTGCGGACCGCCTTTCCAGACGAGGCGGCGCATGTCCGGGGTGACACCGGCGGGCAGGCCCAAGCCGCCGAACTCGCCGCCTTCTTCAAGCGCCCCAGCCCAGAAATGCGGGCCCTCGCCGATCACCGCCGAGGCGATGCTGTTGACGATCACGAGGGCGCCGACCGTATGGCCCGAGGAGGTTTGGGTGCTTGCCGAACCAAGGCCGCCTTTCAGGTTGACGGTTGTCGCGCCGTAGCCGCCGCCGACAGTGCCGAGGCTGAAATCGGCCCCTGCGAACCGGGCAGCCTCGTAACCAAGCTCCCGGTAGGGCGGGTAGCGGCCCCAATCCTTGTCGCCCCCATTGATGAGGTCGAAGACAACGGCCTGAGAGACCAGGGGAACGACCGCCTCCCTGATGGCGAAGCCGATGCCCTGCTCCCTCAAGAAGGCCTGGACCCCGCTCGCCGCGTCGAGCCCGAAGGCGGAGCCGCCGGAGAGGACGACGCCGTGAATGGCCGGAGCCACCTTGTCGGGATCGAGGAGGTCGGTCTCCCGGGTGCCGGGAGCGCCGCCCATGACGGAGCAGGAGGCGACCGCCGGCTCGTCGAAGAGGGCCACGGTCACGCCCGAACCGAGGGCGGCGTCGTGGGCGTTTCCGATCCGGAGGCCTGCGACATCGGTGATGAGATTGCGGAAATGGGCCATGGGATAAAGCAAGCCGAAAAGCCGCGCGTTCACAAGCTGGCGACCTTTGCTTCTACCAGCTTTCTCGCGCCGTGGGGACGGGATAGAAGGCCCTCATGCTCAGCGTATCCTTTCCAGCAGCGGCCCTCGGCGGGCTCATCAGCTTCTTGAGCCCCTGCGTCCTGCCGCTGGTGCCGCCCTACCTGTCTTTCCTGGCGGGCACCACCTTCGACCGCCTGAACGCGGGCGACAGCGCCGTGCGGCGCCGGGCGGTGCTGGCGGCGCTGCTCTTCGTGGCCGGCTTCTCCACGGTGTTCGTGCTGCTGGGCGCCACCGCATCGGCCCTGGGGCAGGCGATCCGGCAGTATCTCGATGTGCTGAGCACGGTGGCGGGCATCGCCATCATCGTCATGGGCTTGCATTTCCTGGGGCTGTTCCGGATCGGGCTGTTCTACCGGGAGGCCCGGTTCAACGTGGACAAGCCGGTGGGCCTTTGGGGCGCCTATGTGATGGGGCTTGCCTTCGCGTTCGGCTGGACCCCCTGCATCGGCCCGGTTCTGGCGGCGATCCTGGCTGTCGCCGGCTCCGAGGACAGCGTCGCCCATGGGGCCTTGCTGCTCGCCGCCTATTCGGCGGGCCTCGGCATTCCGTTCCTGCTCGCGGCCTTCGCCATGAAGCCGGCGGTGGCGCTCCTCAAGCGGATGCGCTCGCATTTCGCAACGGTGGAGAAGGCCATGGGCGTCCTCCTGGTCCTCACCGGCATCGCCTTCCTGACCGGCTGGATCACCAACATGTCGTTCTGGCTCCTCGAAACCTTTCCGGTTCTGGGGCGGCTGGGATAGGGCATCGCAGGAAACGGGTCGTTTCGTGCCGCACGACCTGCGACGGTGCCGGTCTCAATCAGGAGACCAACCATGTCGTTTCGCATCCGAGGCCTCGACGCCGCAGCCTTCGCACCCCTGTTTTCATTGCAGGATCATGAGCTTGAGGCCATCGGCGCGCGGCGGGTCCGGGCCGACGAGGCTGATGCCTATCCCTGCCGGGTCTCCCTGAAGCGGGCGGCGATCGGCGAGGAGCTCCTGCTGCTCAACCACGTCCACCAGCCGAACCCGGCCTCGCCCTACCGGGCCAGCGGCCCGATCTTCGTGAGCCTGTCCGAGACGGGCTCCTATCATGGCGAATTGCCGCCGATCCTGCGGGACCGGCTCCTGTCCCTGCGCGCCTATGACGGCGAGGCGCTGATCGTCGACGCGGAGGTGGGGGAGGGCGATCAGGTGGTCGCCCTGATCGAGCGCTTCCTTGCGGATCCCAGGGTCGCGCATGTGGACGCCCATTTCGCCCGCCGCGGCTGCTTCGCCGCTCGGGTCGAGCGGGGCTGAGTTCAGGCAGGCGAGCAGCCCGGCCACTGAGACCCGAGGGCCCATGAAAAAACCCGCCCTGTCGCCAGGGCGGGTTCTCGTTCGTTCGGCTTGGGCCGATCCGAGTGGATCGGAGCCGATCGATTACATGCCGACCTCGTTGCCGGTGTAGTCGATCTTGCCGTCGGCGCCCTTCTTCCAGACATACATGACGTAGTCCGGACGGGTGATGTCGCCCTTCTTGTTGAAGGTGAGGTCGCCGATCACGGTCTTGAAGGGCTTTCCGGCCTTCATGACGTCGGCAACCTTCTTGCCGTCGGTGCTGCCAGCCTGCTTGGCGGCCTCGGCCAGGACCTGGGCCGCAGCGTAGCTGTAGAGGGTGTAGGCTTCCGGCTCATAGTTCTTAGCCTTGAACTTGGCCACCGCATCCTTCGCATTCGGGTTCTTACGCGGATCCGGCGCGAAGGTCATCAGGGTGCCTTCGGCGCCCGGGCCGGCAATCGAGGTGAACTCGGCCGACACGATGCCGTCACCCGACATGAGCGGGGCGTTCAGGCCCTGATCGCGCATTTGGCGGATGATGAGGCCGGCTTCCGTGTGGAGGCCGCCGAAATACACCACGTCCACGGCGGACTGCTTCAGCTTCGACACGAGAGCGGAATAGTCCTTCTCGCCCGTGTTGACGCCCTCGTAGACGACTTCCTTCAGACCCTTGGAGTTCATGGTCTTCTGGGTTTCGTCCGCAAGGCCCTTGCCGTAGGGGGTCTTGTCATGGACGACCGCAACCTTCTTGCCCTTGAACTTGTCGGCGAGGTAGCTGCCGGCCACGAGGCCCTGCTGATCGTCGCGACCGCAGGTGCGGAAGGTGTTCCACATGCCGCGCTCGGTGTATTGCGGGTTCGTCGAAGCGGGGGAGACCTGGACGATGCCGGCCTCTTCGTAGACCTGCGAAGCCGGGATCGAGACGCCGGAGTTGAAGTGGCCGACCACGAACTTCACGCCTTCGGCGGCGAACTTGTTCGCCACGGACACGCCCTGCTTCGGATCGGACACGTCGTCGCCGACGACGACCTGCAGCTTCTGGCCATTGATGCCGCCAGCGGCATTGATGTCCTCGACCGCCTGCTCGACGCCGTTCTTCAGCTGGGCGCCGAAGGCCGCGTTCGGGCCGGTGATGGGGCCTGCGACGCCGATCTTGATCTGCGCGCTGGCTGCGCTGGAGAAGGCGAGGCCAAGACCAAGCGCCACGCCGGTCAACAGCATTCTTTTCATGAGGTCACTCCTCTGGGTGGTTTTATAGGCCCCTCTTCCTCGTGGGGCCGGTTTGGCGGGTTCACCCCGCCATCCAGGTCACATCATGCTTGTTTTTGAGCCAATGTCACGCCGGAATTTGTAGGGCTTAGCCCTTTGTCGCAGAAGCCTTTTCCCGCCAGGAGAACAGGCCCGTCCGCTCGTAGAGCCACCTGTACTGCGAGGTCATCATCCGGGCGCGGTAGTATCGGAAGCCGAGGGAGCCGATGACCAGCAGCACGATCGTGTCGATGATGTAGTAATGCGCCGACAGCAGGGTTCCGCCGAACAGGGCGAAGTGGATGAACCTTACCGCGGCCCCCAGGATGAACAGATAGGCGATCAGCGCCGCGAAGGGACGCCAAGTGAGGGCGATGGCCCGGCCGGTCATCCAGGCTGCCCAGCCGCCCATGATCACCGTGATCAGCAGGAACAGCCAAACGGACGGTTCTTCGTAGAGAATGCCCTGCATCAGTGGTGCCCCCCTTCGAGATAGGCCGCCCGCACCTGGGGATTTTCCAGGAGTTCCCGGCCGGTGCCGCTCATGGTGATGTTGCCTGTCACCATCACGTAGCCGCGATGGGCAAGCTTGAGGGCGTGATAGGCGTTCTGCTCCACGAGGAAGACGGTCATGCCGTCCTTCTCGTTGAGCTCCTTGATGATGGCGAAGATCTGCTTCACGATCAGGGGCGCGAGGCCCAGGGACGGCTCGTCCAGCAGCAGGAGCCGCGGACGGCTCATGAGCGCCCGCGCGATGGCCAGCATCTGCTGCTCGCCGCCCGAAAGGGTGCCCCCGCGCTGCTGCAGGCGCTCCTTCAGGCGCGGGAACAGGGTGCAGACCCGCTCCAGATCCTGGTTGAAGTTGGCGAAGCCCTTGATGGACGCCCCCATCTGCAGGTTCTCGAACACGGTCATGCGCGGGAAGATGCGTCGGCCTTCCGGCGACTGGGCGATGGACAGGTGGGCGATCTCATGGGTCGGCACCCGGGTGATGTCCCGGCCCGCATAGGTGATGGTGCCCTCCCGCGCCCGCGGGTTGCCGAAGATGGTCATCATCAGGGTCGACTTGCCGGCGCCGTTGGCCCCGATCAGGGTGACGATCTCGCCCTCGTTGACGTCCATGTCCACGCCCTTGAGGGCGATGATGTTGCCGTAATAGGTCTTGACCCCGCGCACGCTCAGGAGCGGCTGACGGGCCGGGCCGCCTTGAGGGCCTGCCATGGGAATGCTTGCTCCAGCGGTGCTCATGCGCCGATCTCCGCTTCGACTTTTGCGACTTCCTCGTCGTCCACCCCCAGATAGGCGGCGATGACCTTGGGATCGTTCCTGACCTCGGGGGGCGAGCCGTCCGAGATTTTGACGCCGTAATCCAGCACCACCACGTGGTCCGAGATCTCCATCACCACCGACATGTCGTGCTCGATCAGCAGGATCGAGGTGCCCTGGTCCCGGCGGATCGACAGGAGGAGCTGGTTGAGCTCGTTCGACTCGCGCGGGTTGAGGCCCGCCGCCGGCTCGTCGAGGCAGAGCAGGAGCGGGTCGGTGCACATGGCGCGGGCGATCTCCAGGCGGCGCTGGTCGCCATAGGGCAGGTCGCCGGCCGGATCGTCGGCCCTGTGGGTGAGGCGGGTCTTCTCCAGCCAGAACTTGGCCTTCTCGATGGCCTCCCTCTCGGCCTTGCGGTAGCCGCCGACGCCCAGCACCCCGAGGAAGGTGAAGCCGGAGGCGATCATCAGCGGGTTGTGCTGCGCCACCAGCAGGTTCTCGAGCACGGTCATGCCGGAGAACAGGCGGATGTTCTGGAAGGTGCGGGCGACCTTGCCCTTCCAGTTGATGTCGTAGCCCGGCAGCCGCTCCAGCAGCAGGTGCGAGCCGTCCGGCTTGCGCAGGGCGATCATACCCTCGGTCGGCTTGTAGAAGCCGGTGATGCAGTTGAAGACGGTGGTCTTGCCCGCGCCGTTCGGGCCGATGAGCGCGGTGATGTCGCCGCGCCCGGCCTTGAACGAGAGGTCGTTGACGGCGATCAGGCCGCCGAAGCGCATCGTCAGATGCTGAACGTCGAGAATGGGATCCTGAAGCCAGCGCATCAGCCGTGTCCTTCCTTCACGAGGGAGCCGGAGATGGCCTTGCGCTCCTTCAAGATCACCGAGGGCTCGCGCTCCGATATCAGGCCGCGGGGACGCCAGACCATCATGGCCACCATGCCGATGCCGAAGAGCAGGAGGCGGTATTCGTTTGGATCGAAGTTGCCGCCGAAGATGGATTGCAGGAAGGTCAGGTTGCGCAGGATCTCGGGGCCGCCCACCAGCACGATGGCGGCGATCGCCACGCCGATTTGCGAGCCCATGCCGCCGAGCACCACGATGGCCAGGATGATGGCCGATTCCAGGAAGTTGAAGCTCTCCGGAGACACGAAGCCCTGGCGCACGGCGAAGAACGAGCCGGCGAAGCCGCCGAACATGGCCCCGATGGCGAAGGCCGTCAGCTTGGTGTTGGTGGTGTTGATGCCCAGCGAGCGGCAGGCGATCTCGTCCTCGCGCAGGGCCTCCCAGGCCCGTCCCACGGGCAGCTTGCGCAGGCGCATGGTGACGAAGTTGGTGAGCAGAGCCAGAGCCAGGATGAGGTAGTAGAGGAAGATCATCCGGTGCATGGGGTTAAACTCGAGACCGAAGGTCTCGGCGAACCCGCCTTCGCCCGCCGTGAAGGGCAGACCGAAGAAGCTCGCGCGGGGGATCGACGAGATGCCGGCGCCGCCATTGGTCAGGTCGACCCAGTTGATGAGCACCAGGCGGATGATCTCGCCGAAGGCCAAGGTCACGATGGCCAGATAGTCACCGCGCAGGCGCAGCACCGGGAACCCCAGGATCATGCCCCAAAAGGCGGCCAGGATGCCGGCGAGCGGCAGGCAGATCCAGAACGACAGGCCGAAGGTGGTGGAGAGCAGGGCGTAGGAATAGGCCCCGACCGCATAGAACGCCACATAGCCGAGGTCGAGGAGGCCTGCGAGGCCGACGACGATGTTCAGGCCCCAGCCGAGCATCACGTAGGTGAGCATGAGGATGCCGAGATCCACCCAGTAGCGGGACTCGGTCAATCCGCCCTGGATCAGGTAGATCAGGAGCGGAAAGGCAAGCGCGATGCCGAGGAAGAACGGAACGCCGAAGCGGGACGCCTTCTGGAAGGCGCTCGGCTCCGCGTGGACGACTTCGGTCGCCTGCCGGGCGCTCGGCGTCGCCTTGGCGTAGGACCGGGACGCCGTATAGGCGTGCAAGATGAGGCGGAACCCGAAGATGATGGCGCACATGATGGCCACCAAGCCCCAGCGCGGAGTGAGGAAGAGGTCTGCGCCGCTCTGATCGGTCTTGTAGGCCAGGATCGGGATCGACAGGCCCAGCATCATCAGGGCGGTCGTGGCGGCGTCCTTGAGGGCGGCCGCCAGATCGAAGTGCCGGGTCGCGGCCTGCTGGGTCGGAGCGGAGGTGGTGATGGCGGGAGCGGTCATGCTTGTGGTCTCCCCTTAAACCTTCTCGACCTCAGGCCGCCCGAGAATGCCGGAGGGCATGAAGATCAACACGATGGCGAGGATCGAGAACGCAGCTACGTCCTTGTACTCGATGGAGAAATAAGCCGACCAGAAGG
>DASQTM010000470.1:0-3700 GCA_035641875.1 Microvirga sp.
GATGTCTTTCCTAAGTTCGGCTTTTCTCAGCCCCGGCAACCTGGCCAATGTCGCCAAGAACTTTTCCTTCGTCGGCATCGTGACGCTGGGAGTCACCCTCGTCATCGTCACCGGCGGCATCGATCTCTCCGTCGGCTCCACCATGGCGCTTTCGGCGATCACCTGCGCCATCGTCATGCAGGCGGTGAGCGGAACTACGATCGAGAGCATTCCCCTGGCGGGCATGATCGTGTCCCTCGTCGCGGGGCTCGGCGTCGCCGTGCTGATCGGTCTGGCCAACGGCTTTCTGATCGCAAAGGTCGGATTGTCCCCCTTCGTCACGACGCTGGGCATGCTGTCGATCGTCCGCGGTCTCGCCTATGCGGTCACGGAAGGCCGCGGGCAGGCGCCGACCGGAGCGGACGTGAACCTGTTCTACGACCTGACCGACGGCAATCTCGCGGGCGTTCCGGTGGCGGTGATCTACCTGCTGGTTCTCGCGGCTATCCTAGGCGTCGTCCTCCATCACACCGCCTTCGGCCGCCACGTCTTCGCGCTCGGCGGCAACGAGAAGGCGGCGGCTCTCACGGGCGTCGCGGTCGAGCGGGTGAAGATCGCCGTCTATGTGCTCTCCGCCCTCTCCGCCGGGTTCGCGGGCATCCTGATGGTGGGGTGGCTCGGCTCCGCTCCGGCCAATCTGGCGACAGGGTACGAGCTGACCATCATCGCCGCGGCCGTCATCGGCGGCGCGAACCTGACCGGCGGCGTCGGCGGCCCGGCAGGCGCGGTGATCGGAGCGCTCCTCATCGAGGTGATCCGCAACGGGCTCGTGCTTGCCGGCATCAACGCCTATTGGCAGATCGTCCTCGTGGGCGCGATCATCATCCTGGCGGTCCTCGTCGACCGCATGCGGACGATGCGCATGACATCCTGAAGCCATGCGAGCACCATACAGTTTCGCCTCGCCCTTTAAGAGCGAAAGCAAGAGCAATCGGCCAGGAGAAGCCGTTCACCAGACCCCGGCCGCGGGGCGGCCATCAACCAAGAGGAAAGCATGATGAAACGCCTGATCCTTGCCGCTGTCGCCGCCGTGGCGCTCACGGCTCCCGCCGCTGCCCAGCAGACCCTGAAATTCGCCATCGTGCCCAAGGCGATGAACAATCCCTATTTCGACCTGTCCCGGGACGGGTGCATGAAGAAGGCCAAGGAACTCGGAAACGTGGAATGCATCTACAAGGGACCCGTCGAGCATGAGCCGGCGAGCCAGGCGCAGATCATCCAGGACCTGATCAGCCAGAAGGTCGACGGGATCGCCGTTTCCGTGTCCGACGCGGCCGCAGCCGTTCGCGTGATCAAGTCCGCCCGCGATGCGGGCATTCCGGTCATCACCTTCGACGCGGATGCGCCGAACTCCGCGCGTCAGGCCCATGTGGGCACCGACAACCGGGCCATGGGCCGGGCGCTCGGCGAAGAGCTCCTGCGGCTGCGGCCCGAGGGTGGGAAGTACGCCATGGTGTCCGGCGGTCCGGCGGCCGCCAACCTGAAGGAGCGGGTCGAAGGCGTGCGCGATGCGCTCAAGGGCTCCAAGTGGACCGAGGTGTCGGGCTCCCCGACCTATTGCAACGACGACCTCGCCCTGGCCGTGCAGCAGATGCAGGACCTCAAGACCGCGAACCCGGATCTTGCGGCCATCGTGCCGGTCGGCGGCTGGCCCATGTTCGTGCCCGAGGCCTACAAGAGCTTCGTGAACAAGAACAAGGCCGCCATGGACCAGGGCAAGTTCACCCTCGTGGTGGCCGACACCCTGAAGGTGCAGCTCGAGTTGCTGCGCGACGGCTATGCGAACGCCCTCGTGGGCCAGCGGCCTTATGAGATGGGCGAGCGGGCCATGGACATCCTTGCGAAGCTCAAGAAGGGCGAGAAGGTCGACGACATCATCTATGCCGGCATCGACCGCGTCACGAAGGACAACGTCGCCACGATGCTGAAGTAAGCGCAAGCTTTCTCATAGTGCTGAGAGAAGTCGCGCAGATCCCCTCTCCCACCCGGGAGAGGGGATCGTTTGCATCTCCAGAGGCCTCTGGACCCTCCTTCGAGACGCCGCTGCGCGGCTCCTCGGGATGAGGGTGTCGTTGCTTCAGAAGCCGCTTTACTCTGCGCGTTCGCTTGCACACGAAGCTCTAGCCGCCCTTGACCGCCCCTGCCGTCAGGCCCGCCACGATCTGCCGCTGCGCCACGACGGTGAGGATAAGCACGGGCAGGGTCACGATGAGCGCAGCGGCGGCCAGGGGACCCCAGCTCAACTGCTCGAAGGACAGCATGTTGTAGACCGCCACGGGCAGGGTGCGGGTTTCCCGGCCCGCCAGCACCACGCCGAACACGAAGTTGTTCCAGGAGAAGATCACCGCCAGGATGAACGCTACCGTGATGCCGGGCTTCGCGATCGGTAGGGCCACATGGCGGAACACCTCCCACCGGTTGGCCCCGTCGATGAGCGCGGCTTCTTCGAGCTCCATGGGCGTCGTCTCGAAATAGCCGATCATGATCCAGATGACGATCGGAACGGTAATGACCAGATGCGCGATGATCTGCGGCACCAGCGTTCCCATGAGCCCGAGCCATTGGAACAGCAGGAACAGGGGGATGAGGTAGGACAGGCCGGGCGTCATGCGGGCGATCAGCACGACCACCGCCGCTTTGGTGGCCTTCATGCGGGCGATGCCGTAGCCGGCCGGAACGCCGATCAGGAGAGCAAGGCCGGTGGCTGCGCCGGTGACGATGAGGCTGTTGAGGAAGAAGAGCCCGAAGCGGTTCGATTCGAAGACGCCGGTGTAGTTCTTCCAGGCGAAGCGCTCGGGGATCAGGATCGGCGGATAGGCGGCGTTGTCGACCTCGAACTTGACCGAGAGTGAGATCATCCAGAGGAAGAACAGGATGGCAGGCGACACCAGCACCAGCGCCGCGAACCATAGACCGAGCGTGTTGAGGATCCCTCTCCAGTTCATGCGCCACCTTGAAGTTCGGTCCACTTGGTCCGCTGGCGCAGGTGGAGCATCAGGAGCGACAGGGCGATCACGAGGGCAAAGAACACCACGGCGATCGCCGATCCGTAGCCGATGTCGTAATAGGCGAAGGCTACGCTGTAGAGATAGAGGTTGATGGTCTCCGACGCGGTGCCTGGCCCGCCCTGCGTGATGGCGTAGATGATGTCGAAGCTTTTCAGGGCGTCGATGGTGCGGATGATCACGGCCACCATCAGGAACGGCGCGATCATGGGCAGAGTGATGTAGCGAAAGCGCTGGAGCGCGTTCGCCCCGTCGATGGCGGCGCTCTCGTAGGGCTCGGTCGGAATGGCCGCGAGCCCGCCGAGAACGATCAGCATGACGAGGGGCGTCCATTGCCAGGTCTCGACCAAAACCAGAGACGGGATCACCGTGGCGGAATTGAACACCCATCCCTGCGGCGGGATACCGACAAGGGAGAGGAGATAATTGAGCACGCCGAGCTGCGGGTGGAACATCATGGTCCACACCAAGGCGATGGCCACGGGCGTGGCCATCATCGGCATGACGAACAGGCCGCGCAGGATACCCCTGAGCGGAACCCGCGAGTTGAAGATCAGCGCCGCAAGGGTGCCGAAGATCAGCGGCAGAACGACCGCCAGGAACGTATAGACCAGGGTGTGCCCAATGGATGCGATAAAGCGTTCATCGGATACGAG
>DASQTM010000471.1:0-2935 GCA_035641875.1 Microvirga sp.
GGCTGCGGGCAGGCCCGGCGCACAGCCTGGGCCTCTCGCCAGAAGGTTGCGAGCCCTTCTGCGAGACCGTGCCCTGCTCCCGCAACTTACGACGCCTCGCGAGCGCGCCCCTCGGGGAACAAGACTGAGCCACCTATAGCCAAGCTTGCAGCCGCTGTCAAGAACAAAGTGAGAACATGACTGCTGCATGTGAGAAGGTGGAGCGCGCCGTCATGGCCCGGCCTTGATCCGGGGATCAGCCCGGCCATCTCCGTCTTCAAGCCACGCAGCGCCCGAAAGGCGTGGATGCCCGGCACAAGGCCGGGCATGACGACAGAAGTGTCATTCCGCTGGACCTCCGGACCCAACCGGAGGTCACGCACTCACCGCAAGAGAGCGTAATGCCTGCCAGGACCCGATGGTCGCCGCAGGGAAATCATGACCGCGCAGGCTGAAGCGAGACCCGCTCCACATGACGAAAAGTTCATGCGGCGGTCATGGGGCCGAGAGAGGGCTGAGAGCAATCTTGTCCACGTCAACTCGACAGAGGATCTCCGCATGAGAAAGACCATTATGGCCATCGCCGCCGCGGCCCTGCTCGCCGGCGGGGGCACATTCGCGTTCGCGCAAGGCCCTGGCCCCGGCGGACCGGGAGCACCGGCTGCCGGCGAGCAGCGCGGCGGACGACAGGGCATGTCCCAGGACGACTTCAACCGCTTCGTGGATGCCCGCGTCGCCGCCATCAAGGCCGGCCTGAAGCTCAGCGCCGATCAGGAAAGGCTTTGGCAGCCCGTGGAGGATGCGATCCGCCGCAACGCCGGCGAGCGCTTCACCCGCTACGAGCAACGCCGCGCCACCCGCGACCAGCGCCAGTCGATGGACTTCATGCAGCAGCTTGAAACCCGCGGCACGATGATGACCGAGAACGCCCAGCGGGCGAGCGCCCTCGCGACGGCGATGCGTCCCCTATGGAATACGTTCAGCGAGGACCAGAAGCGGATCGCGCCGCGCCTCATGCGCTCGGCCATGGGCGGCGAAGGCTGGCGCGAGCGCGGAGGCCGCCGCGGCGATCATGGCCGCAGGGGCGCCATGATGCAGCACGGGCATGGGCCCATGGGTCCCGGCGGCGGACAGCAGGCTCCTGCCCAGCCGCAGCAATAAACCCCAACAAAAAGGCCGCCCGATGGGCGGCCTTTTCGATTCTGGCAAGTCGCTTGCGGCGATTAGCGCGAATAGAACTCGATCACGAGGTTCGGTTCCATCTGCACCGCATACGGCACCTCGGAGAGGGTCGGGATGCGGGTCAGGCGGGCGGTCATCTTGGAGTGATCGACCTCGATGTAGTCCGGCACGTCGCGCTCGGCGAGCTGGCTCGCCACGACCACGACCTCGAGCTGCTTCGACTTGTCCTTCACCTCGATCACGTCGCCGGCCTTCACGAGATAGCTCGGGATGTTGACGCGGCGGCCGTTCACCTTCACGTGGCCGTGATTGACGAACTGGCGGGCGGCGAAGGGGGTCGCCACGAACTTGGCGCGGTACACCACCGCGTCGAGACGGCGCTCGAGCAGGCCGACGAGGTTCTCGCCGGAGTCGCCCTTCTGACGGATCGCCTCCGCATAGTAGCGGCGGAACTGCTTCTCGGTGATGTTGGCGTAGTAGCCCTTGAGCTTCTGCTTGGCGCGCAGCTGCGTGCCGAAGTCGGACATCTTGCCCTTGCGGCGCTGGCCGTGCTGGCCGGGGCCGTATTCGCGGCGGTTCACGGGGCTCTTCGGGCGGCCCCAGATATTCTGGCCCATGCGGCGGTCAAGCTTATGCTTGGCCTGAATGCGCTTCGACATCGCTGTTCCTCTTGGTTGTCGATTTGCGAGGAACGCGCCCTCCTCTTCCCCTCTTCCCGAGAAGGCCCAAAGGACCGTATCGAGGGACGGGACGACAGGCCGACCGGAGCCGGGCCACGGGTGCGTAAAAAGTAACGCGGCCCGTTGAGGACCGCGCGACTGGGCGGGGTTTAGAAGAAAAGGGCCGGAAAGTCAATCGGACTCGCCTGCCGCTTTGTCACCCCTGCAGCAGAGGCATGTCCTCGACGGTCACGAGCGGCAAGCCCCGGTCCCGCAGGGCGTCGCGAAGCGGCGCGCCGATGCCGGCGCCGCCCGTGAAGACGGCCAGGGCCTCGTTCTCGTCCGCCTCATGACCCGGCACGGGAGGGCCGATGAGCTGGACGAGCCGCTTGGCGATGGCCGGCGCCGAATCGATCCAGGTCACCGGCCAGGGGGCGATCCTTTCCAGGCGCGGCAGGAGCAGGGGATAATGGGTGCAGGCCAGGGCCACCACGTCGGTGCGCCCCTCGGCGTCCTGGACGAAACAGGGCTCCAGCTCCGCCAGCAGCTCCTCGTCGGACACGGGAGCGCCCGCCAGTTCGGCCTCGGCGAAGCCTGCGAACCTGCGGGATCCCACGAGATTGACCTTGCAGCCGCCCGCATAGGTCTCGACCAGGTCGCGGGTATAGTCCCGCGCCACGGTGGCCGGGGTGGCGAGCACGGTGACGTAGCCCGTGCGCGTCGCCCGCGCCGCCGGCTTGATCGCCGGGACGGTGCCGATGAAGGGCACGGAGAACCGTTCCCGCAGATGGGGCAGCACGAGAGTCGAGGCGGTGTTGCAGGCGACCACCACCAGCTCAGGATCGTGGAGGCCGATGAGCCGCTCCATGACCGCAAGAACCCGGGCGACCAGGACAGGCTCGCTCAGGCGCCCGTAAGGGAAGCCGGCATCGTCCGCCGCATAGACGAAGCGGGCGTCCGGCCGCGCCTTCGCAAGCTCGCTGAAGACCGTGAGCCCGCCGACGCCTGAATCGAACACCAGGATGGTCGGCCGCGGGCTCATGCGAGGCGGGGCATAGACGGTTCCGGCGAGGAGGTCGATACGCATGGCAGGCAACGCAGCGAGACGCTGCAAG
>DASQTM010000472.1:0-2505 GCA_035641875.1 Microvirga sp.
AGGATGCGCTCGCTGCGGCGCAGTTCCCGGTCGAGCCGCGCCATGGTTCTGGCGAGCGTCGGATCGTCGTCCTCGAACCAGGTGCGCATGGTGTTGGAATAGACCAGCACCGCGCCCTGGAGCTTCAACCCGCCGAGCGGCCCTTCCGTGTTGATGCCCGCGGCCGCCAGCATGAAGCGCATGGAGTTGAGCGAAACCTGGTTGAGAGCGGCCAGGGACAGCGGATCGTATTGCAGATCGCGGAAGATGCGCCGCAGGGCCTCCTTGTACGGGGCCAGCGCATCGAAGCGGCGCATCATCACGTCGAACACCCGCTCGCGGGCCGGCTCGCCCGCCAGATCCTCCGTCGTCCCCTCCAGCACCTGACGGTCGATCTGCCGCGACAGGGCTCCCAGCACCGCGCCCTTCGAGGGAAACAGGTCGCGGAACTCGGCCAGGGAGACATGGGCCGCCTGCGCCACGTCGTTGATCTCGATCTCGCGCCAGGGGCGTTTTCCCGCCAGGTCCATCAGGGCGTCGACGATCGCCTGTCGCTTGTTGGTGGGAGCTTCTGTCATGGCATCCTCTGAACGTGAACCTCGTGAGGCTTTATCTAGGGCGTCCTTCGCGGAAGTGCGATCCGGTCGTGCGGCGGCGCAGCGGAACGCCGCATCCCGTACAACACCGCCTCATCCTGAGGAGCGGACGAAGTCTGCGTCTCGAAGGATGATCCAGAGAGCACGGGAAGCGCCAACGGACCGCCCTCTCCCACCCGGGAGAGGGGGATCAGCGCAGCGGAAAATGCCCTAGCCCGACAGTTCCCCCGCCCGCCGCTTGGCCGCAGCCACGGCCTCGCGCATGAGCGCCTTGAGGCCCTGCTCTTCGCTCATCAGAACCTCCAGGGCCGCCGCCGTGGTGCCGCCCGGGGAGGTGACGTTCTGCCGGAGGGTGGCCGGCGGCAGGTCGCTCTGGAACAGAAGCTCGCCCGCCCCGGCGACCGTCGCCCGCGCCAGGCGCTGCGCCAGGTCCGGCGGCAACCCGGCGGCGGCTCCCGCCTCGGCGAGGCACTCCACCAGATGGAACACATAGGCGGGACCGGAGCCGGAGAGAGCCGTCACCGCATCGATCAGGTCCTCGGAATCCAGCCATTCGACGATGCCGTTGCTGGACAAAAGCGCATCCGCCATCAGGCGCTGCTCCTCGCCCACCTCGGGGCTCGCGGCGGCTCCCGTCGCCCCGCGCCCGATGCTCGCGGGCAGGTTCGGCATGGCGCGCACGATCGCCGCCGCGCTGGGGAGCCGGCTGCGCAGGTTGCCGATGGTCTTGCCGGCCAGGATGGAAATGATCAGGGTCCCCGGCCCGAGCAGGGCGTCGAGCGGGGCGGCGGCCTCGTCCAGCATCTGCGGCTTGACCGCGAGCACGAGCACATCGGGCGCAAGGGGTTTCGCCGGGTTGAGGGCGATCCCCCGTTGGGCGCAGGAGCGCGTCATCTCATCGGAGGGATGCGGGTCGATCACCGTGACGCCTGCCGGATTCATGCCAACCTTGAGCCAGCCCTCCAGCATGGAGCCGCCCATCTTGCCCGCGCCGACGAGGATGAGGGAGGAGGGCAGATGCTGGGCATGGGACGGCATGACGGACCTGGGATAGGGGTGGAGGATGGCCCCCACTATCCATACTCCGCCCGGCCTGTCGAGGCTTGATCAGGCCGACCCTTCCGTTTCGAACAGCACGCTGTCGAGGGCCTCCCGGGCCGATTTGCCGGCCCAGATCACGAACTGGAAGGCCTGGAAGTACCGCTCGCAGGCTTCCACCGCCACCCGCAGCATGGTCTCGCACTGCCCCTGGGTTGGGTCCGCGCCTCCGGCCAGAAGCAGGGCGTTGCGGAACATCACCACGTTCTCGGAGCTCCACAGGTCGAAATGCCCGACCCAGAGCTGCTCGTTGATGTAGGACAGGAGCTGGAGGACCTCCTGCCGGCGCCGCTCGGGCACCTTGAGATCGAAGGCGCAGGCCACGTGAAGCGCCTCCACGTCCTCGATCCACGTGAAGGCGATATGGTAATCTGCCCAGCTTCCCGACACGGAAACGGACATTTCGTCGGTTTCCGCCCGGTCGAAGATCCAGTCGCGCAGTGAAGCAAGCCGCTCGACCACGTCGAGAGGGTGTTCCAAGCGATCAATTTCGATGTGAAGCTGTGGCATGTCGATCCATGAAGCTCGATTGCCTGAATATGGTAAACACAAGCAGGCAGGACCAAAACGAAAACTCAGGAAATACTCGAACAAGACACGATGAATACATTCAGTATTCAGCGCTGTTCGCCGCATCGGCCCCGAATCAGCTCATGGACCACAGTCTTAGATTTCAGCCGTTCTCACAATGCGTCGGCGGGATCTGTCCACAACAGGAGGCTCGCGCTGGGGACAAGCCTCCCCTGCGCAGCCCTCAGGCCGAGGCTGGCGCGGGGCCGCCGGGCTGCTGCCCCAGCCTGGCCTCGAGGTCCTTCAAGCGGGCTTCCAGCCG
>DASQTM010000473.1:0-4906 GCA_035641875.1 Microvirga sp.
GACCGATACTGTTCTCTCCCATCCGGATAATCACGAGCCTGTTGCATTCACCCAGGAGGAGCTTGGCTGGCTTCCATGGCTGGAGCCGTTTCCGGCCGACCAGCTGACCGAGCGGCACTGGGCCGGGCTTGTGGATGCATCGCGCGCCAAGTCGCCGTACTTTCTTCTGCTGGCCCGCGACCCGGACGTGCTTCAGGCGCGAACCAAGACGGACAAGGATATCTTCTACAACACGAGCAACGGCCTTCCCCGGGCCGAGCGCGAGCTGTCCGCCACCGCGACCTCAAGATACAACGGCTGCATCTTCTGCGCTTCGGTCCACTCACGTTTCGCCACGCAGTACTCCAAACGCAGGGCGGACGTTCAGCGCCTTCTCGACGAAGGCGTCGACACCGATATCGACCCCCGGTGGAACGCGATCACCAGCGCTTCTGTGGCCCTGACCGCAACTCCTATCGAGTTCGGAGACAAGCATATCGGGGATCTGCGCGCTGCAGGTCTCGATGACCTGGACATCGTCGACGTCATCAACGGCTCCGCCTTCTTCAATTGGGCGAACCGGCTGATGCTGTCCCTTGGAGAACCGACGCCTCCGGCTAAGCCGTCATTGGCGAACTAGTCCTGCGGGAAGGGCGTACCGCCCGCAACGCCAGCGGCAGCCGCGATGAGGTCGCGGCTCCGCTCCAGCAATTCGGGCAGGCGCGGAGCGCCGTGCCGGCCGCCGAAATGTTCGCACTTCATGGCGGCCGCAACATTGGCCGTCGGCACGCGCTGCGACAGGTCCCAGCCGTTCACCAGACCGTAGACATAGGTCCCGTGCCAGATATCGCCGGCGTTCAAGGTGTCCACGGCGCGCACGGGTATTGATGGGAAGTGGCGCACTGCATCGGCGGCAGCGCGCTGCCACACCATCGCGCCACGCTCCCCAAGGGTCACGCCGAGGACGGCTGCTTCGAGCGCGGTCGCCATCTCCAGCAACGCCTCCCTGGGGGATCGGGAGGACGTCAGGGACAGGAGAGCAGGCTCCGAGAACAGCACATGGTCCGCCAGGGAGATCAGTTCCCGGAGCACCGCCGGCGGCGCGATATCCGCGTCGGCGACCGTCGGTACGCCATGGCGGCGCGCCTCCCTCAGAACGGCCTTCGCTCCCTCCGGCCAGCGCATGTCGACCAGCACGGCGGCGGCCCCCGCGATCTCTTGCAGGGGAAGCCAACCCGGATCGGCGTCGAGCGCCGGATCCGTATAAGGCACCACGAGCCGTTCCCCGGCGCTGTCAACCAGAATCGTCGAGATCGCCGTGCGGGCAGCGGGGACCCGGCGGACCCTGCCGATGCCGACGGACTCGCGGGACATGTCGCGCAGGAAGCTGTCGCCCTCCGGATCGTCGCCGATGCGGGCCCAGAGTTCGACCTTTCCGCCGAGGCGGGCGATCGTGATGGCGGCGGCGGTGGCCATCCCGGAGGCCGCCTGAACCACCGCCTCGGGCAGCACCTTCGTGCCGTGATCGGGAATCCTGTCGATCTTGAAGATCGTATCCCAGAACGCGCATCCGAGACAGATCACAGGCTTGTCCTGCATCGCCACGATCCGGGGCTCCCCTAATCCAGGCGGAGCGCCCGGGCGCGGGCGTTCATGATGTGGGCGGAGGCAGCTTCCGTGGCGGCGTCCACGTCCCGCGCCTTCATGGCCGCAATGATCGCGAGGTGTTCGCGCATGACCGGGATCACAAGATCCTTCTCCAGGCTCGTCTCGTTCTGGCGGATCAGGCGAACCTTGATCCAGTTCACCCGATAGGCTTTGGAGATGATGTCGTTGTTGAGATCGTCGATGATGGTCTCGTGGAACTCGCGGTCGACCTGCTGCGCCCTGGCGATGATATCATCGGTTGCGCCTTTCTGAGCCGATGCGACAACCGCCTGATGAGTTGCTTCGATCTGCTCGATCCTGGCGTCGCTCGCGGTCTGGCAGAAGGACGTGATCGCCTCGCGCTCCAGGATGAGACGGAACTGGAACGCATTCCGGATCAGGCTGATGTCGAGGGGCAGAATCTGCAATCCGCGCCGCGGCACCGTGACGATGAGCCCTTCGACCTCCAGGCGCGGGATCAACTCCCGGATCGCTCCCAAGGGCTGGCCCGTCAGGGCCACGAGCTCCCGCTGGGTGATGAACTGGCCCGGCTTGATGTCGCTCCTCAGCAGGTGGCGGGTGAACGCGTCATAGGCCTGCTCGCGGAGTTTGGGCTCGGGGCGCTGCGCCGGGCGAGTCGTGCTCACGCAACCGCCTTTGGCGAGGCCTTGAAGGGGTCGAGCAGCTTGGCCACGCGGGCTGCGGTCTCCTCATCGATCGTGGGCAGCGGCGGCCGCGCGACGGCCCATGCCGGGTCTTGGCGCACATGGGCCACAAGGGCTTTCACCATAGGGATCACGGGGTGGCTGGTAATCTCCCGAACCAGCTCCGCGATGCGGGGATCGTCGCGTCCGTTCTCCGCCAGGGCAATGATGGCTTCCGGTACGATATTGGCGACGCCGCAGATGGAGCCTGCCCCGCCGGCAGCGCAGGCCCGGCCGAGGTAGGTCTCGTCGCCCACGAGAATGTCGAGATCGGGAAAGGCCTCGATCAGGGAGAACGTCGCCTCGGCGTCGCCGGCGCTGTCCTTGACGCCGCGAATCGCGCCCGGGAAGGCCTGCGCCAGGCGGCGGATGACCGGTTGGGACAGGGGCACTCCGGTCATGCCGGGGATGTGATAGAGGATCACATCGCGAAGATCGGGCCCGACCGCCTCGAAGACCGCCGCATACCATGCGAAGAGCGCATCGTCGGGCGCAGGCCGGAAGTAGAAGGGCGGCGCGAGAAGCACCGCATGAGCGCCGCGCTTCAGAGCCCGGCTCGTGCTGTCAACGGCCTCTTCAATCGAGGAGGCGATAACGCCCTCCACGATCTGCGACGCCGGAATGCCGAGGCCCACGAGTTCGTTTGCCACCCGATCCCGTTCGCTTGCCCCAACCGAGGGACCTTCTCCCGTGGTGCCGAAGATCGTGGCCGTGCGGCAGCCGCGGGCAAGGCAGTCCTTTGCGTGATCGGCGAGACGCCGAACGTCCACTCCGCCTCTGGCGAAGGGCGTGACAAGGGCGGGGCTGATGCCGAAGCTGAGGGACAAGAGAGCCTCCCGTTGGGATCTGTAAACGACGAATGAGCGTCTTTGTGTTGACACTGACATGTTACCGGGTGCTTAATCAATGGCAAGCATGGAAACGGTCCGAAAAGAGATCGGGATTGGAAACAGGGAGAACACTGAAATGGCCGAGACAGCAGGCTCACTTACGCGTCGCTTGTTCCTTGCGAGCACCGCCGCAACAGCCGCCTACAGCCTGGGCGGCGCGATGCCCGCCCTTGCGGACGTGAACTGGAAGAAATACGCCGGCACGAAGATCGGCGTGAACCTGATCAAGGGTCCCCGCGGCGAGACGCTTCAGAAATACGAGAAGGAATTCACCGATCTCACGGGAATCCAGGTCTCGTCCGAGCAGACTCCCGAGCAGCAGCAGCGGCAGAAGGCCGTGATCGAGCTGAATTCCGGAAGCCCGAGCTTCGACGTGATCCATCTCAGCTATCACGTGCAGAAGCGCCAGTTCGAGAAAGCCGGCTGGCTGGCCGACCTTGGCGCCTTCATGAAGAACTCCGACCTGACGGAGGCCAGCCTCACCGAGAGCGACTTCGCGCAGGCGGGCCTGCTCTATGCCAAGAACCCGCAGGGCCAGATGCTGTCGCTGCCGTTCTCGGTCGATTATTGGATGGTGTACTGGAACAAGGAACTCTTCGCCAAGAAGGGTCTCTCCTATCCGCAGACCTTCGACGAGATGGTGAAGGCGGCCGAAGCGCTCACCGATCCCAAGGAAGGCACCTACGGCTTCGTGGCCCGCGGCCTGAAGAACGCCAACGTACCCGTCTGGACAAGCTTCCTCCTCGGCCATGGGGTCGACCCGGTCGACGCCAGCGGCAATCTCAAAACGGACACGCCGGAGGCCATCGAGGCGGCGCGGCTCTACCAGCATCTTCTCACCAAGACGTCCCCGCAGGGCGTCGCCGGCTTCAACTGGTCCGAATGCCAGTCGGCCTTCCTCCAGGGCAAGATCGGCATGTGGCTCGACGGCGTCGGCTTCGCGCCGCCGCTGGAGGACCCGGAGAAGTCACGGGTCGTCGGCAAGGTGGGCTATGGCGTCATGCCCCGGGGTCCGAAGGCCCAGGCCTCCGCAACCTTCGGCGACGGCATCGGCGTCACCGCCGTCAGCAAGAACAAGGAAGCGGCTTACCTGTATTGCCAATGGGCCATCTCGAAGCAGATGGGCGCGCGCCTTCTTCAGGCGGGCGGCGGCGTTCCGTTCCGCCAATCGATCCTCAACGATCCGGAAGTGCGCAAGGGCGTGAAGATGCCGCCGGCCTGGATCGATGCGGTGGTGGAATCCGGCAAGATCAGCAGGCTCGGCCTTCCGGTCATCCAGCCCGTGACGGAGTTCCGCGACATCATCGGCATCGGCCTGACCAACCTCCTCGGAGGCGCGGATCCGGCCGCCGAGATGAAGAAGGCGACGGAGCAGTTCAAGCCGGTGCTGGAGCGGAGCGAGAAGGCTTGACCTTCTTCTCTCGGAAATGGCGTTGCGGCGTGGAGTCCCTACATGAGCACCCTCGCTGAACGACAGGTCTCAACGGTTGCAGAGCCGGCGCCCGCGCAGGGCGTCGGCCGACGTAAATCCTATTGGCCCTTCGTCGTGCCGGCGGTGGTGGTCGTCGGGTCCGTCATCGTCTTTCCGTGGGTCTTCACGGTCTGGATGAGCATGCATGAATGGACCGTAGGCGGAGCGCGGCGCTTCACCGGCTTGTCCAACTACGCGCGCCTCGTATCCGATGA
>DASQTM010000474.1:0-8304 GCA_035641875.1 Microvirga sp.
ACCCGTTGCCGAGATGAGTCGACAGGCGCGCGCCTGCCCCCGCGGCCTGCGCGACGGTGGCCGCATCGGCCGCCGAGTGCCCGATGGCCACCACCCTGCCGGCAAGCGTCATGGCCGCGATGAAATCCTCGCCGCCCGGCAGTTCCGGCGCGACGGTGACGAGCAGGATGGGCCGCTGGAGATCGCGGGTCAGCCGCTCGATCAAGGCGATGTCGGGGGCGGTCATGGCAGCGGGCGGGTGGCATCCGGCATAGCCGTCGGAAGCGTTGAGGAACGGGCCCTCCAGGTGATAGCCCGGCACCATGACCGGCCCGAGCTTGCTAGCGGCCACCGCGCGGTCGAGGGCGGCGAAGCGCGCCGCGAGCCTGTCGGCCGAAGCCGTGATCAGGGTGGGCAGGCACGCGGTCACGCCGGTGGCCAGCATGGCCTCCAGCGCATGGTCGAGGCGCTGCGCATCGATCTCGTCGGAATTGAAATCCACGCCGGCGAAGCCATTGACCTGAAGATCAAAGAGGCCGGCGCTGCGCATGGCTGCCTCAGCGCCGGTCGGGCTGCGAGAGCAGGGACGCAGCCGGCGGATCGAGGTAGAGGACGCAGTTCTCGTGCGCTTGCAGCACCGAGGCGGGATAATCCGGTGAGATCTCGCCCTCGACGGCGGCGCGCACCGCCTGGGCTTTGCGGGCGTCCGGCACGCTCAGGATCACGCGCCGGCTCTTGAGGATCTGCCGGATGCTCATGGAAACCGCCCGCTCGGGAACATCGTTCAAGGTGGGAAACCATCCTTCGCCCATCTGCTGGCGGCGGCAGGCCTCGTCGAGGGTGACCACGATATAGGGCGCATCCACGCTGAAATCGGCGGGCGGGTCGTTGAAGGCCAGATGGCAGTTTTCGCCGATGCCGGCAAAGCACACGTCCACGTCGCGCGGCCCCAGGAGCGCGTTGAGGCGCTCGACCTCGCCTTCGAGATCGGCTGCGTCGCCGTGCACCGGCACGAAGCCTCCAAGGCCGGGGACGCGGGAGACGAAGCGCTCCTGCAGGTACTTGCGAAAGCTCGCCGGGTGTGATTCCGGCAGGCCGACATATTCGTCGAGATGAAAGGCCGTCACCTTCGACCAGTCGATCTCCGGCTCCACGACGAGCGCGTCGAGCATCTCGAACTGACTGGCGCCGGTCGCGACGATGATCGTGCATTCGCCTCTCGCGGCCAGGGCGTCGCGGATCGTCTTGGCCCCGTCGGCGGCCGCCTGCCTTCCGAGGGAGGCCTTGTCGGGCAGAACTTCGACGATCATGTCACCAGCCGATCTCTTGATTCGGGGCGGGACCTCACGGCCCCGGCACATATCAGTCCCTGCTTCGCCCCGCGGCATTGAAGCAAAAAAGCACCCCTACGGCAACAGCCGCAGCCTTGCTCGAACCGCTGCGGAGGCGGAGCCTGCCTTTGCGAATCAGGGCAGCCTTGCACAGGCTCACGAGCGCCGGCCGAGAACCAGATACGCCGCCGCCGTCCACGAGAACGTGTCTCCGCCTCCGCCCTCTCCTGTCAGCGGGTCGAAATTCTCGAAGAAGCCGGTGCGCTCGATGGCCTGGACCGTCGCCTGTTCGATCCCGCGGGCGAGATCGTCGAGCTTGTTCAGGCGCAGACCGTCCGCGATGAGCCAGTTGATGATGGCCCAGACAGGTCCGCGCCAGTACCGCTTGGCCTCGAAGGCGGGAGAGGAGGGAGGGGTCGTCGGCACGCCCACGGCCACATCGCTGCACCAGCGCGTGATTTCCGCGCGGACCGCCTTGCGCTGGCTGTCGTCCAGCGGCACCGCCAGCAGGGGCATGAAGCCGGCCTGCGTCGGCGCTTCGATGTCCTCGCCCGAGATTAGGTCGAGGGACACGAAGCGGTTGAGGTCCGGCCGCCACCGGCCGGCCAGTCCGGCCACGAGCACGTCGAGCATCTGCTGCAGTTCGCTCTTGTCCTCGGGACTCCCGAGGCTATCCGCCAGGGCGATGAGATCGGCGGTGGAGCGGGCGAGAATCGACGTCATCTGGATTTCGGCGATCTTGAACGGCGTCTTCGCCCATTGCCGGGCCGGATCCCAGCCGCACTCGCGGTAAAGATCCACGAGATGAATGAAGCGCTGGTAGTCGATGTCGCGGGGGCGCATGGCCGGGTCCACATGCCCGAGGTCGCGGCGGCGGACGACGGTGGTGGTGCTGGTTTCCACCCGGGCGAAGGCGATGTCCCAGGCCGGCGAATTGTCGCTTCCGCTCTCCCAGGGATGGAGGATCGCCACCAGCCCGATGCCGCTCGGATCCCGCGCTCGCAGCCACCAGCGGTGATGGCGCAGGGCGGCCTGGAACAGGGCTCGGCTGCGCGTCTCGGCGTCCGGGAGGCGGACTGCGACGGCAGCCTCATGAACGCTGCGCAGCGCCATGCCGAACACGGGCGGCTGGGTGATCCCCGACGTAGGGATTCGGTGCTTCGTGCCCCAGACCTCCGGGCCCGGAAAATAGGTGTCGCTCGGAGCATGGAAGATGATGTGCGGAATCATTCCGTCATCCCATTGCCCCTCGATCAGACGCTCCAGCTCACGATAGGCGCGGCTCACGTCGTAGGTGGCAAACCCCATCGCCACGAAAGCCGAGTCCCAGTTCCACTGGAACGGGTACAGGCCATGAGTCGGAACCGTGTAGCCGCCGCGGTCGTTCTGCGCCAGGATCGCATGCGCTGCTTCATCCATCTTCCTGCGGGTGTCGTTCATGGTTGCTCCCTTCATGGCCGGGCGACCGCGCGGCCGGTGGCGCCGTCGATCCATGTGACGCGGGACGGGTCCACCCTCAGGCCGACGCGCTCGCCTGCATTGACCACGGCCGTGGGCGGCGCCACGATGCGGGCGAGCTGTCCGTCGATGGAGCCCGTGAGGAGCAGGTGGGAGCCCATGGGCTCCACCACGCGCACATCGAAGGGAATGCCCGATCTGTCGGGAGACAAGCTTGCATCCTCGCCGCGCAGGCCGAGCTCCATCTCGCCGCCTCCCGAGGGACACGCGAGTCTGGCGTCGCCGATCGTGGCCGCGCCCCCGCTGCACCGCACCTTGATGAAGTTCATGGGCGGGCTGCCGATGAATCCGCCGACGAAGCGCGTCGCCGGGGTGGCGTAGATCTCCAGCGGCGAGCCGATCTGGTCGATCCTGCCGCCGTACATGACGGCGATGCGGTCGGCGAGACCCATGGCTTCGGTCTGATCGTGCGTGACGTAGATCGTGGTGGTGCCGGCCTCGCGCAGGACGGCCTTGAGCTCGGTGCGCATTTCAAGCCGCAGGAGCGCGTCGAGGTTGGAGAGCGGCTCGTCCATGAGCAGCACCGCGGGCTCCACGGCGAGCGCCCGGGCGACGGCGACGCGCTGGCGCTGACCGCCGGAGAGTTTTGCCGGGTAGCGGTCCAGGTAGCCTTCGATGTGAAGCAGCGCGGCGGCGCGCCCGACCCTGCGCTTCACCTCGGCTTCTTCAGCCTTCTGCATCCGCAGCCCGAAGGCCACGTTCTCGAAAACCGTCATGTGCGGGAAGACGGCGTAGTTCTGGAACACCATCGCCAGGCCGCGGTTGCGCGGGGAGAGCCTGCTCACGTCGCGCCCGCCGATGACCACGCGCCCGGCGGTCTGCGTCTCAAGACCCGCGATGATGCGCAGGAGCGTGGTCTTGCCGCAGCCCGAGGGGCCGAGCAGGGCCACGAACTCGCCGTCGTTCACGGTGAGCGACACCTCCTGCAAGGCGCGGAAGGAGCCGAACTCCTTGACGACGCGATCAATGACGATATCGGCCATGGGACGAACCCTTACTTGCTGGCAATGCCCCACACCGCGAACAGGTATCGTCTCACGGCGAAGATGAAGAGCACGGATGGGATGATGAGGATGAAGCCGCCCGCGAAGCGGTAATGCAGCGGGCTCTCGGAAAGAATCTTGAGCAGATAGGCGGTGAGCGTGCGTTCCTGCACGGTCAGGATCGAGGCCGCGAACACCTCGTTCCAGGAGATCACGAAGGCGAAGATCGCCGTCGCCGCAAGGCCCGGAAGCGCCAGGGGCAGCACCACCTTCACGAAGGCCTGGAAGCGGGTGCAGCCGAATACCCAGGCGGCCTCCTCGTATTCGCGGGGGATGCCCATGAACAGGCTCTGGGTCACCAGCGCGGCGAACGGCAGCGCCAGCACCGTATGGATGAGCGAGACGCCGAACGGCGTGTCGTAGAGCCCGAGGCGGATGAACGACACCGTGAGCGGCAGCGCCAGGATCGCCAGCGGAAAGGCGCGCGTGAGAAGAACGAGCAGGCGGTACGCGTTCTGACCCGGAAAGCTGTATCGCGCCAGCGCATAGCCCGCAGGAGCGCCGAGGGCCACGGAGAAGACCACCGTCAGGCCGGCGGCGATGAGCGAGTTGACGAGGGCGTTGAAAACGCCCTCGATGGCCAGAAACTGCATCATCGGCGCGAGCGAAAGATCGCCGGGCCAGACCGATTTCGGCCACCTGAAAACTCCGAGCCTGCCGCCGAAGGCGCCCAGAGCCACGAAATAGATCGGCACGAGAACCCATGCGAGCAGAACCGCAAGCCCGGTCCAGAGAAGAAGGCGGCGGGCGGACGGAAGGGCGACGCTCCGGGCCGGAGCCGCCGGGCGGGCGTCCGATAAGCTTGCGGTCATGGGAGCTGCTCCGGGCGGGTCTTCAGAACGCGCAGGTAAACGGCCGTGGCGGCGAGCGAGATCGCCATGATGAGAACCGCATAGGCGGCCGCAACGCCGTAGTTCTGGTTCTCGTTCTGCCAGGTATAGGCCTCGCCGGCGAGAACCGGAAAGTTCCGGCCGCCGAGAGCGTAGACGACGGCGAAGACCTCGAAGGCGAGCACCGTGCGCAGGATCAGGGCCGATTGCAGGCTCGGCTTCAGGAGCGGCAGGGTGATCCGGCGAAACCGCGTCCAGGGCCTGGCCCCGAAGATCTCCGCGGCCTCGGAGAATTCCTTGGGGATCAGCTGCAGGCCCGCGATGAGGATCACGAGCACGATGGCGGTGGCGCGCCAGATCTCCGCCAGGACGATCGCAAAGAACAGCGCCACGGGGGTTTCCTGGGACAGCCATCCGACGGGACCGGAAATCAGCCCGAGGGCATAAAGGGCGGAGTTCAGGTACCCCGTGTTCTGGAGCAGGGACAGCCAGGCCAGGCCCGCCGCCAGATCCGAGATGCCGAGGGGAATGGTCAGCACCCAGAGCACCAGATCGCGTCCCTTGTCGAGCTTGGCCACCATGGTGGCCATGGCGAGGGCGAGGACGATCTGGAGGGGAACGACCACCAGGGTCAGCAGAAAGGTGTTGCGGATGGCCAGCGAGAAGTTCAGGTCGCCCGCCATGCGCTGGTAGTTCGTCAGCGACAGGCCATCCTCGGCCGCGAACGAGAGCCAGATGGTCTGGACGAGAGGCACGAGAAACAGCGCGGCCAGAAAGACGACCGACGGGGCGATGAGCGCATAGGGCATCCACGAGGTGCGCGCAGGCATGAGGCTCTGCTCCGGTCCAAGAGGAAAGGCCCGGCGGGCGTCAGCGCCGCCGGGCCTGAAGGCCAGTTATTGAACCGGGCAGGCGCCTTGGCTCGGCTTGTCCGGCGCCCAGCACGGGGCGCCCGTATCCTTCATCAGGGTCTCGAGCACCTTGGCCTGGCTTTCGAGCACGGCCTTGACCGGCTCGTTGCGCAGCACGATGCGCTGGAAGGTGTCGTTGTAGACCTTGTTGAACTCGCCGCCCTTGGCCCCGAGACCCACGGGCAGGAGCGAGACGAGCGCATCCTTGGAGCCCTGCGTCGCGGCGACCGCTCCGGCCAGGAGCTTGATGCCGGGGGCGAGGTTCGGCGGCAGGTCCGCCTTGACCACCGGGAAGAAGCCCACCTCCGCTGCGGTCATCAGCTGCGTCTCCGGCTTGGTCATATGCTCGATCACCGCCACGGCGCCGGCGCGGTTGGGCGCATCCTTGGGAATGGCGAGGCCCGCGATCACCGGCATATAGCCGCGGCCCTTCGGTCCGGCCGGCGCCGGGAAGGCCACGAACTGGTCGGGCTGGGTCGTCAGCGCATCCTTGACGCGGGCGATGTGATCCCAGGCGATCCACACTTCGCCTGCCATCAAGGCTTCCTGCATGAAGTTGTAGTTGGTGGAATTGGGACTCGACACCGCCCACAATTCTTTCATGGCGTTCCAGCCGGCTTCCGCATCCGCCGACTTGAAGGTCGAGACCACGCCGCCCGTGAAGGACGGATAGAAGTAGCCCTGGAAGAAACGGGGAAGCAGGCCCGTGGGACCGGCCGGGAAGCCGAGGCGGCGCTGGCCGGTCTTGTCGACGATGGCCTTGGCCCATTGCTGGAGCTGCGCATAGGTGAGCGTGTTCACGTCCGCGCCGGCGGGCAGGTATTGCAGCGCCTGCTTGTTGGCCACCATCACATAGGTCGCCTGCATCCAGGGAATGTACTGCTGCTGTCCGGTGCCGAGCTTGCCGAGCTCCATCAGGTTTGCCGGAATGCCGCGGTCGGCCACCTTCGCGGCCACGTCGTCGATGGGCTGGAGGTCGGCCGAAACATGCGGCTGGAGCTCGCCGTGCAGAGCGCCGACCACGTTGATCGTGCGCTTTCCCGCCTGCGTCTCGGCCTTCATGCGAACCGCGAAAGCGGGAGGCTCGTCCACCACGTAGGTGACCTTGCCGGGCGCTCCCTTCAGCAGGACGTCGCGCACCTTGCTCGCCTCCTCGATGGGGCGCAGCTGCGTCGAGT
Source organism: Microvirga sp. (assembly GCA_035641875.1). Classification (GTDB taxonomy): domain Bacteria; phylum Pseudomonadota; class Alphaproteobacteria; order Rhizobiales; family Beijerinckiaceae; genus Microvirga. The sequence goes on from DASQTM010000474.1 coordinate 6,791, forward strand.
AGAAGATATTTTCCTGCGCCTGCACGGCCGTGAGCCCTCCGAAAAAGGCAGCCGCCACGGCGATGGTGCGAAGTGACACCGGATGCGTCATAGGTCTCCTCCGTTGGTCCCGTTTGATGCGCCACCCGACCCGGGTCCCAGGTGTCGAGTGAGTTTTGAGATCGGTTCGACATGCCATGGGTTGCTCGCGCAACCTGTCGAACCCGTGGAATGGCGTGCAGCTCGCACTGATGGCGTCATCCGTTCGGCCGCTTGGAGACGCGCTGCGGACCTGCGCCGGCTGCTTCAGCTTCGACATGGCGTTCCGCATCTCTCCCGTTCGGGGATGGCATCTGAAACGTTTTGGAAACTCAAGATCGCCCTCCTAGTCTTAGGGTAGGGATAGGCGAGATCAATGATGCCGATCCGCCGGATCGGGCCCGCTTCAGCTGGCGCCGGGGCGGCCGCTTCGGTCTTGCGCAGCCGGCCGACCTAGGCATAGTTTCAGCCTATGCGACACTGGCTCAGCCGGCGATCCTTCCTCAAGATCCTGTTCGGCTCGGCTGCGGCAATGACGGCCATGGGGGCCTACGCCTTCGGGGTCGAGCCGGCGTTCCGGCTGAGGGTTCAGCACTACGCTCCCGTCCTGCCGCGCTGGCCCCGCGACCTCGCCCTCACCGTCACGATCGTCGCCGACGTGCATGTGGGCGAGCCTTACATGTCCTTGCGGCGGGTGGAGAAGATCGTGGCGGCGGCCAACGCCCTCGGCTCCGACCTGATCCTGCTTCTGGGGGATTATGCGGCAGGTCACCGCTTCGTCACCCGCCCCGTATCCGTGCGGGAATGCGCCGGCGCATTCCAGAGCCTCAAGGCGCCCCTGGGCGTCTACTCGATCCTCGGCAATCACGATTGGTGGGATGACCGCACGGCGCAGAAGAACCGGCGCGGACCCGTGATCGCCCGGAGAGAACTGGAGGCCGTCGGCATCCCGGTTCTCGAAAACGATGCGATCCGCCTCGACAAGGATGGTCGTCCGTTCTGGCTCCTGGGGCTCGGCGACCAGCTGGCCCTGCTCGGGCAGCCGATCACCGGCGTCGACGACCTCGGCGGCACGTTGGCGAAATTGACCGATGATGCGCCGGCCCTCCTGCTCGCCCATGAGCCGGACATCTTCCCCCAGGTGCCCGACCGGATCGCCCTGACCCTGTCGGGCCATACCCATGGCGGCCAAGTGCGGATCCTCGGCTATTCGCCGATCGTCCCCTCCTCCTATGGCAATCGCTACGCCTATGGCCACGTGGTCGAGAACGGCCGCCATCTGATCGTGTCAGGCGGCCTGGGGACCAGCATCATGCCGGTGCGCTTCGGGGTCCCGCCGGAGATCGTGCATCTGACCCTGGGAGGGACGCCGCTGGCGGTCTGAGTTTGTTCAGGTGAAGGTTTTCGCCACCGGCCGCGCCAGCGGACGGTTCCGGGACGGCTTGACGCCGGGGAGCAGGCCGCCTCGGTTCGGCGGGGTCAGGTCTTGAGCCTTA
>DASQTM010000475.1:0-3908 GCA_035641875.1 Microvirga sp.
CGTTCTCCCACGGCCGCTATCTCTTCATGCATAACGGGCAGATCGGCGGCTACGGGCGCATCAAGCGCCGCCTGGAGGCCCTGATTCCGGACGACCTCTACGACCGCCGCCTGGGCACCACGGATTCCGAGGCGCTCTTTCTCGCGGCGCTCGCCAACGGGCTGGCCCAGGACCCCATCGCCGCCATGGCCCGCACCCTGAAGCAGGTGCGCGGGCTCATGGAGGAGGCAGGCGTCAGGGAGCCCTTGCGCTTCACCGCCGTTTTCACCGACGGCGAGAGCCTCTGGGCCTATCGCTGGGCCTGCGATGCGAAGCCGCCGACCCTTTACTTCCGCGAGGACGGGGGCAACCTGCTCGTGGTGTCCGAGCCCATCGACAGCAAGGACAGGGGCTGGCGCGAGGTGCCGAAGGGCTGCAGCCTGATCGCCCGCGCTGGCGGCAGCGTCACGGTGCAATGCCTCAACGAGGCCATGGCGCAGATCGCGGCCTGAGCCCTCTTATGGCCGCCGGAAGGTCTTGACCTCGCTCTGGGTCCCGTCCGCATAGGTGAGCTGAACCGCGACGCTCCGCGCGCCTCCGGGAAGCTTGAGATTCAGCTCCGTGCGATGCGCGATGGCGTAAGGGTCGCGATCGTTGCAGGCCGGGAGGGGGAGCTCCCGGTCGAGAGGCCCCTGATCGATCCCGATCCTGGCCTTGGCGATGGCGCAGCGGTAGCTGACGAGGTGGGTGTAGTAGACCAGGCCTCCCTGGAGGGAGAGCCAGGCTCCGGGCATCTGCTCGAGAATGTCCCGCTGCGATCGCACCAGCGCCTGGCGCGGGTTGAAGGACACCGGGAAAGGACCGATGTCGCGCCCGCTCGCATCCGCATAGCGAATGAAGATGGTCGTTTCCCTTTGGTCCGCCGGCAGCTCGAAGGCGGGATTGGGCATGGGCTTGCCCGTGCGGGAATCGAGCGCCTGGAGGGAACCGGTCGTGCGGAACTCGCCCCCCTCGCCGATGCGGTAGCCGATGGCGGTGGCCGCCTCCGGGGTCGAGACCGAGGCCATCCACCCCGTATTGGCCCGCATGAACGAGACGGTGGGGGCGAGCGACGCGGTTTTCAGAAAGGCGTCGAGCTGGGCGTGGTCCTGGCCGGCCTTGTCGAGCCAGGAGGCGAGCACCGCGTGATCGAGGAACAGGGCGGACAGGCGCTTCTCCCGGTCGACCTTCAGGAACTCGGCCAGGGCGGCGAATTGCACCTGCTTGTCCCGAAGGGTTTGGGGGCCGACGACCCGCTCCTCCGAATGCTCCGCCGCCAGGACGAAATAGGCCGGGGCGAAATCCGGATAGGCGTCGATGACGGCGTTGATCTTCTCCCGCCGCTCCGCGCCCTCGAACTGCATGGCATGGACGAGGGCGATCGCCCGGGTCGGAGCGTCCTTCTGCAGGCTGGCGTAAGCCGCCCGTGCGGCGTCCCGGCCGTCCCGGGCGCGCAGCAGGGCCGCAAAGCGCAGGTGAGGATCGACGAGGTCCAGGCCCATGCGGGCCAGGGCATCGTAGGAGCGGTGCGCCTCGTCGAGTTCGCCCTTGGCCTGGAACAGCAGGGCATTGGCGTAGAATTCCGCGGCCGAGCGCGGGTTCTCGACCAGCCCGCGGCCTTGGACGACCTGCATGAAGGCCTCCGCGGGATCGGCCGACAGGCTGAGGGCCTGGGCGAATTGCCGGTTCGGAGGTTCGACCGCCGCCTGCCGGTTCGGTGGTCCCTCGGGCTCCGCCCTGTCCTGCTGCTTCTCCACGCGCAGCTTGGTGACCGTCAGGGGTGGGGAGGGCGCCGCAAGCCGCTGAATCGCCAGAACCGATCCCACGGCCACGAGGGCTGCCGCGGCGACGCTCCCCAGCCACAGGAGAGGCTTTCGCCGCAGCCCGGAGGCGTGCTGAAAAACGTCCGCCCCAGGCCAAGCCACCGCAAAGGCGTGGATCGGTTCGGGGATGTTCTTCATCTGCCTTTCGCCGAGATCGATGAAGGGCACGGAGAGCCTGCTCACGACGGCGTCATGCACCGCACGGGAGATGCAGATGCCCCCCGGCTTGGCGAGATGTTCGAGCCGGGCCGCGATATTGACCGCCATGCCCAGAAGATCGCCGTCCCGCTCGACCACATCGCCGATGGAGATGCCGATGCGGAATTGCAGCCAGCGGGCCGGCGGGAAGGCCAGATTGCGGGTCCGCAAGGCTTCCTGAATGTCGATGGCGGCGCGCACGGCGTCCACGGGGCTTTCGAACTCGCACATGATCGAGTCGCCGGCCGTGTTGAAGACGCGCCCGTGGGAACGGGCCACGATGTCGATGAAGACGTCCCGGTGGGTGGACAGCCGCTGCAAGGTCCCGTCTTCGTCCTCGGCGACCAAGCGCGAGAAGCTGGCGATATCGGCGGCAAGGATGGCCGTGATCTTGCGTTTCACGGACGCCTCTCATGATCCCTTTGCAGGGGCGTTCAGGCTGCCCTGCTATAAAATATTATAACAGATCTAGGGGCGTGTCGCGTGTTTTCAAGCGTGAGGGCCAAACCTCGGTTCGGCCGCCTCAAGAATTGAGACTCATGGCCGGCTGGGACAGGAGGGGCAGCAGCGCGCCCTTCAGAGCCTCCATCTGCAGCTCGGTCTCCGTGCGGGCGCTGCTTGCGTCCGGTTGGAGCGAGGCGCGCAGGCGCGCGTTCTCGGCGGCGAGCCGGTCGTTCTCCGCCATGAGGATCGCCACCTTTTCCTCGGCGATCCGCAGCCGGGCCTGAGCCTCGTTCCGCTCCTGCTCCCGGAGTTGCACCCGGTCGCGCCAGAGGCGGGTCGCAACGGTCTCCGTTTCCTCGTTCATGGTCGGCTCCAAGATGATCGGAAGGCGTGATCGGATGCATGTTCGGCATCCTGCGCCGAACCTTCTGCACCGGCAATGTGGCGTCAGCACAGCGCCTGCAACCGGAATGGCGGCCTGCGGCCCCATCATGAGCCCCTGGTCTTAAAAGATCGTTGCCGCTCAGGTATCGAGCTCGGGATAGCGCCGGAAAATCCCCTCCTCGTTGAAGGGAATGCGCCGCTCGCTGGCGAGATAGGCTTTGATGCGCGGTCGCTGCGCGGTGGCCTTGTGAAGGGCCATGACCCGAGGCGCATCCCCCAAGGCCCCCTGGCGGCGTTCGGGAAGGCGTAGGCCAGACCCTCCACCGCCTGAAACAGGGAGAGGTCGGCATAGGTGAGGGCATCGCCCACCAGGTAAGCGTCGCCCGATGGGTTGCGGGCCAGGATGGTCTCGAACCAGCCCAGGAATTTCGGGATGCGGCTGTCGCGGAACCCGGCGGCGCGCTGGAGCGCCTCCTGCTTCTGGTCCTCGTAATAGAGATCGGTCCCGACGGGATGGTGCGTGTCGTGGGCTTCCGCCACGAGGTCGGAGATCGTCAGCTGGATCTGATGCGTCCAGAGCCCGCCCGCCGGGTCCTTCGGGGCAAGGCCGTGCCGCGCCCCGAGATAGAGCAGGATCGCCGCCGTCTGTCCGATGATCGCATCGCCGTCCTTGAGGAAGGGCGGCGCAAGGGGCGGATGCGCAGCGCTTTCCATCAGCCGCATCATGGCGGACACGCCCTTGGGGCCCCGCGCCACGTCCACGTAATCGGCCCCTGCTTCTTCGAGGGCCAGCCGCACGAATTCCCCGCGTCCTTGGATCGTGGGCCAATAATAGAGTTCGTAAGCCATGGAGCGCTCTGCCTTCGCCGGGGGTGCCGGCTGAAGAGTTAGGCCGGCCCACGGCAATGACCAGAACCTGCCCTATGCGCCGGAGGCGAGCCGTTCGAGGGCGTCACCCTCCAGGCGCATATGCATGCCGGAGATCGCGCAGGCCGATCGCCTCGTAGAAGCGGATGGCCGAGCGGCCCTCTTCGACGAAAA
>DASQTM010000476.1:0-4052 GCA_035641875.1 Microvirga sp.
ACCTGGCAGATCTGCCAGAGCCGCTCCACGGCATATTGCGACCGGGCCATGGCCTGGATGTCGTCTTCACGGACCAGAACCTCGAGGGCCAAGACATCCTCGCCCGTGGGAGCACGCACGAGCCCATGCTCCCGCGGCTGGCTCCCGAGCGAATCGCGCAGGCGGGCGAGCGACGAGAATTCGAGATCCGGGTTGCGCCATTGCAGAATGCGCACCGGGTCGAAAACGTGGTTTTCCAGCGCCTGGACGGTTTCCGCATCGAAAGGCGGGCAGCGGCCGGAGGTGCCGAAAGTCCCGTCGCGCATGTAGCGGCCGGCGCGGCCGGCAATCTGGGCCAGTTCGGGGTTGTTCAGCTTGCGGAACTGGAACCCGTCGAACTTCTTGTCGGACGCGAAGGCCACATGGTTCACGTCGAGGTTGAGCCCCATGCCGATCGCATCGGTGGCGATGAGATAATCCACGTCACCGTTCTGGAAGAGCTCGACCTGGGCATTACGCGTGCGGGGCGACAGCGCCCCGAGCACCACGGCCGCGCCGCCGCTCTGGCGGCGGATGAGCTCGGCGATGCCATAGACCTCCTCGGCCGAGAAGGCTACGATGGCCGAGCGCCGGGGCAGGCGCGAAACCTTCTTCTCGCCCGCGAACGAGAGCTGCGACAGACGCGGCCGGGTGACCACATGGACGCCCGGGATCAGCGCCTCGATCACCGGGCGCATGGTGGCCGAGCCAATGAGCAGCGTCTCCTCGCGCCCGCGCTGGTTCAGCAGGCGGTCGGTGAAGACATGGCCCCGGTCGAGGTCGCTGGCGAGCTGGATTTCGTCCACGGCCACGAAGGCAACGTCGAGATCCCGGGGCATCGCCTCGACGGTGGAGATCCAGTAGCGCGGCCGCTCCGGCTTGATCTTCTCCTCGCCGGTGACGAGCGCCACATTGTTGACGCCCGCCTTGTCGAGCACGCGCTGGTAGACCTCGCGCGCGAGGAGCCGCAGCGGCAGCCCGATCATCCCGGAGCCGTGCGCGAGCATCCGCTCGATGGCGAGATGGGTCTTGCCCGTGTTGGTGGGGCCGAGCACGGCCGTCACGCCGCGCGCGCGTACCTGCGGGGGAAGGGAACGGCGAGCCATGCCTGAATGTCGGGTTATGCGGATCGTCCCGGATGTGAGGATTCGAGGGGCTTTGAGAGCCGAAGACCGGCGCGGGCAGCCCTCTCAAAAAGCAGGCCGGGCCAGGAGCCCGGCTGCAGGCTGCCTCTTTATATGGCGTTCCAATCCGGGTTCGCTACCCTGGAGGATAAACTTCAAGGGTTTTCGGGGCTTACTGCGCCGCTCCGGCGTTCACCGCGTCCTTGGCCCTGATGGCCCGTCCGGAGGTTGGATGGACCTTGGCGTCTCCTTCCACATTCCATGACGAGGCCTCCGCCACACCCATGCCCAGCATGGTCTGCAGGGCGATCCGCACCGGAACCAGCACCCTTTGGCTCTCCACCGGCGCCAGCCAGACGGAGATGTCCTTGTTCTCCGTCATGAACTTGGTGGCCGGGCGCGCCGGACGGTGGCCGGCGATCGGCACGTAGCGGACATTGCAGACCAGCACCGGACCGGCATAGCCGGGCCCGTCCAGGGTCTTCGTCTCCCCATAGGTGAGGACGATGTTGAGCCGCATGGCGCCGCCGAAAACCGGGATCGTGCGCTTGCACTGGGCCGGATCGGTCATGCCGGCGGAGGCGATCGCAGGCATGAGAAGGGCGCTCATCGGGTCGACCACCCCCCTCTTGTCGGATTCCTTGACGGGAACCCGGTCGGGCTTCTCCTGGTAGGGCGGGTCGATCTCAACCGCCGCCACGTTGCCCCCGGCGATGCCCATCCGCAAGGTGCGCTGCTCGCTGGAGGATTTCGCCGTGACCGCAAAGGCCGTCGGCTGGACCTGGCCGCCCGCGATGGCGCCCGAGGCGGTTGCCGCTCCCTTGCCGCCGGTGATCATCCTGGCGAGCCCGGAGAGCTTCACGGTGCCCCCCATCTGGTATTTCGAACCCTCGAAGGTGGAGGACAGGGCCGCCGTGCCCAGCGACAGGCCGGCCAAGGACAGGTTGTAGTCAACCTTGACGGATTGAGCGTGAGCATGGGAGCCGGCAAGAGCCAGGGCCGCAGCAGCGAAGGCAAAGAGGCGCATCGGGTTTTCCTAGGGGTCGATTCCATGGCATCCCACGGAAATCAGAATAATTCGTGACCGCCATGTTGCAAAAAAACAGGGTGCGACGCCTTGCTATTCTTGACGCAGGGCCTGGTTTTGGCCTATAGCCTCGCACCTTCCAAGGACTTCTGGTGTCCGGCGGCGCGGGATCTGCGTTCGAGCAAACCCGCGAATCGAAGCCGCGACCCTTTAATGACAATAGGATTGAACCCATGTCGCGCCGTTGCGAACTGACCGGCAAGGCCGTGCTGAGTGGCCACCTGGTGAGCCATTCGAACCGCAAGACGAAGCGGAAGTTCCTGCCGAACCTCTGCAACGTCACGCTCCAGTCTGACACCCTGCAGCGCCCCGTGCGCCTGCGCATCTCGGCCAACGCGCTCCGCTCCGTCGAGCACCGCGGCGGCCTCGACGCCTTCCTGGCCAAGGCCAAGGACGACGAGCTGTCGATGGGCGCCCGCACCATCAAGCGCGAAATCGCCAAGAAGCTCGCCGCGGCCGGCTGATCTTTCGGATTTCGAGCGAAACTGCACCGCGGGCGGCCCAGGAGCCGCCCGTTTTGCGTTGAACCGACGAGCTTGGCCGCCTTCGCGTCTCCTGCGGGAGCGCCCTGGACGCCTGGGAGCAGGATCATGACCGCCCTCGACCGCCGCGACTTCCTGATCGCGCTCGCCGCCATGACGCTTGTGGTCCTGTCGTCGAACATCCTGGTCCAGCACCCCATCCGGCACCTGGGCCTGGGCGATTACCTGACCTGGGGCGCCTTCAGCTATCCGTTCTCGTTCCTGGTCACCGACCTGTCGAACCGGCGCTTCGGACCCCAGGGCGCGCGCCGGGTGGTCTATGCCGGCTTCGTGCTGGCCGTGCTCCTGTCGGTGATCCTCGCCACGCCGCGCATCGCCATCGCGTCGGGCGCGGCCTTCCTGCTGGCCCAGCTTCTCGACATCGGCATCTTCACCCGGCTGCGCGACCGGGCCTGGTGGCTGCCGCCCTTCGCGTCCTCCGTGGTCTCCTCGGCCCTGGATACCGCCATCTTCTTCTCGGTCGCCTTCTATTGCGGCCTCGTGCCGGGCTTGAGCCTGACGATCAGCGACATGCTCGGCCAGGCCGGAATCGCCGACGAGTGCGTCGCCCTGCCCTGGGTCAGCCTCGCGGTGGCCGATTACCTGGTGAAGCTGGCGATCGCCGCCATCGCCATCGCGCCCTACGGCGCGCTCCTGCGCTTCATGCGGCCCAGGATGGCGCAGCGGGCCGCCTGATCGGGCGGCCGCCTTCTACGAACGGTTTTTGACCTCGCCATATTCGAGGGGCGATCCCCTTCCCTCGCTACGCTCGCCGGGGATAACACCAGACCTGATAGCCTCTGTGTCATTCCCGGCCGGAGCGAAGCGCAGGGGAAGGGAATCCATGGCTCGGAGCCACGTCCCCTTTCCCCTCCCCCTTGTGGGGAGGGCCAGGGTGGGGGTGTTGGTGCCGGACCCTCATAGGCTATCGCACACACCCCCACCTCCACCTCCTCCCCACAAGGGGGAGGAGAGCCTGTCGCGCTTGAATGGTGGATCCCCTCGCCCTAAAGAGCCTCTTCCACATAGGGCGGATGGGGGATGGCCTGGTGCGCGGCGCGCAGAGCCGCCGACCAGCGCTCGCGCAGGTCGCGAAAATAGGGCTCGTCCTCCTGGATGCGGTACTTGACCCCGGCCTTCAGGGCATCGCGCTTGGCCACCACCACATCGATGGGCAGGCCGACGCCCAGGTTGGATTTGAGCGTCGAGTCCATGGAAATCAGGCCGAGCTTCAGGGCCTCCACGAGGCTGGTGTTGTGGGCGATGGCCCGGTCGAGGATCGGCTTGCCGTATTTCGGCTCG
>DASQTM010000477.1:0-5232 GCA_035641875.1 Microvirga sp.
AGAAGGGTCATACCGAGATCTATCGCGGCGCCGAATACGCCGTGAGCTTCCTGCCGAAGCTCAAGATCGAGGTGGCGGTGCCGAGCGAGCTGGTCGACCCGGTGATCGAGGCGATCACCGCGTCCGCCCGAACGGGCCAGATCGGCGACGGCAAGATCTTCGTCACCTCGCTCGAAAAGGCGGTTCGCATCCGCACCGGCGAGACCGACGGCGACGCCCTTTAATCCTCTTTTTTTGCTGATTTTCCGGAGTTTGATCCGATGACGTTCCGTCCTCTTCTCCTGCCCGCGCTCGGTGCGCTGGGTTTAAGTCTCGTAGCTCTCAACCCTGCCCTGGCGCAGGATGCCGCCGCGGCCGCGGCCGGTGCCGCGGCAACAGCTCCCACGGTCAACAAGGGCGACACCGCCTGGATGCTCGTCTCGACGATCCTCGTGATCCTCATGACGATCCCCGGGCTCGCCCTGTTCTATGGCGGCCTCGTGCGCACCAAGAACATGCTCTCCGTGCTCATGCAGGTCTTCGCGGTGTTCTCCCTCGTGGGCATCCTGTGGGTGACCTACGGCTATTCGGTCGCCTTCACGTCCGGCGGCGAAGGCATGCTCGGCGCCATCGTGGGCGGCTTCTCCAAGGCGTTTCTTTCCGGCGTGACCACGGATTCCACCGCCGACACCTTCACCAAGGGCGTGGCCATTCCGGAATTCACCTTCATCGCCTTCCAGCTCACCTTTGCGGCCATCACTCCGGCGCTGATCGTCGGCGCCTTCGCCGAGCGCATCAAGTTCTCGGCCGTGATGCTGTTTACCGGCCTGTGGCTGACCTTCGTGTACCTGCCCATCGCCCACATGGTGTGGTTCTCGGAAGGCTATCTCTTCGGCCTTGGCGCGCTCGACTTCGCGGGCGGCACCGTCGTTCACATCAACTCGGGCGTGGCCGGACTCATCGGCGCCCTGCTCATCGGCAAGCGCATCGGCTACGGCCGCGACCTGCTCGCCCCACACTCGCTGACGCTCACCTTCGTCGGCGCCTGCCTGCTGTGGGTCGGCTGGTTCGGCTTCAACGCGGGCTCGAACCTCGAAGCCACGGGCGGCGCTGCACTCGCACTCCTCAACACCATCGTGGCGCCGTGCGCCGCAGGTCTCGCCTGGATGACCGTGGAGGCGCTCGCCAAGGGCAAGGCCTCGCTGCTGGGCATCGCCTCGGGCGCAGTCGCCGGCCTCGTTGCCATCACGCCGGCTGCCGGCCTCTCCGGACCCATGGGCGCCATCGTGCTCGGCCTCGTGGCCGGAGCGGTCTGCTACTACGCGGTCACGGGCGTGAAGAACGCGCTCGGCTATGACGATGCGCTTGACGTGTTCGGCATTCACGGCGTCGGCGGCATCATCGGCGCCATCGGCACCGGCATCGTGGCGGCTCCCTCGCTCGGCGGCTACGGAATCGGCGAGTACAGCATCAGCGGTCAGCTGGTGACGCAGGTGATCGCGGTGGCCGTCACCCTGGCCTGGACCGGCATCGGCTCGGTGATCCTGTTCAAGCTCGTGGACATGATCGTCGGCCTGCGCGTCACCCATGACGCGGAGCGCGAAGGTCTCGACCTCGCCGATCACGGCGAGCGCGCCTACAACTACTGAGGCCAGCCTGCAAGAACTGGAAAGCCCCGGTCCTCCGACCGGGGCTTTTCTTGTGGCAGAGCCCTTGCTTTCGGTCGCTCACCCGTTCCGGATCAGCTTCCGCAGCTTCTCCCGCCGGACCTCCTGCGATTCCTGGAAGTTCGAGGTGCCGTAGAACTCGCCCCGGCTGTCCATCAGGAGGATCGTGGCCGTGTGGTCCATGGTGTAGCCGGATTCGGTCGGGACCTTGCGGTAATAGATCTTATAGGCCTTCGCCACGGCGGCGATCTCCTCTTCGGTGCCGGTGAGCCCGACGATGCGCGGATCGAAGGAGCCGAGATAGGTTTTCATCAGCTCCGGCGTGTCCTGGGCCGGATCGACGGTGATGAAGGCGACCCTCATCTTGTCCGCATCCTTGCCGAGCGCCGCCAAGTCCTGGGTCAGGTCGTAGAGCGTGGTCGGGCAGACCTCCGGGCAATGGGTGAAGCCGAAGAACACCGCGAAGGGTTTCCCCTTCAGGTCCTCGTCGGTGAAGGTCTTGCCCTCATGGCTCGTCAGGCGGAACGGCCCGCCGATGGGCACCTTCGAGGCGCTCTGCTGCGGCCCCGGCAGGAGCGCCAGAACGGTGGCGAGGAGCGCCAGGGCCGAGACGAGAAACACCGCCAGCGGCACAAGTAAGGATCGTTTGAGGATCATGGGCGATCTCCTGCTCTAGTGCTTGTGCTCGGCCGGGGCCGCGCCCCCGATGGAGCGCACCGTGTATTCCACCTCGACCGCTCCCGCCTTTTCGAAGACCAGGGTGCCCTTGATCGTCTGGCCTTCCCTCAGGGGCTCCTTCAGGTCCATGAACATGAGATGGTGAGAGCCGGGGCGTAATTCGACCGTGGCCCCCGGCTTGATGTCGAGGCCGCCCTCCACCGGCTTCATGCGCATCACGTCGCCGTCCATGCGCATCTCATGCAGTTCCACCCGGGCCGCGAGGGGAAACGAGCCGCCGATGAGGCGGTCGGGCGAGGGGCCGTTGTTGGTGATGCGCACATAGCCGCCCCCGACCCTGGCACCGCCGGGCGTCGCCCGCGACCAGGGCTGCTCGACCGTGAGCGTTCCGGCCTTGATGGGTGCCGCAGCAGTAGCTTCGGCGGCGATGATCTTCACGCCTGGGGCAGGCGACGCCAAGCTGTGGGGATCCTGTCCGGCCGCGGGCACCCCGGTCCATTCCTGCGTCAGCTTTCCGCATTCCTGAACCACGGGGAAATAGATCGTCGCGCCGGGCTGGTAGGCGTCGGTGAAGCGCGCCTGGAAGACGAACTCGTCGTAATGCCCATCCTCGAGAGAGCCCGACCAGACGATGTCGGTCACCCCCTCGGAGAGGGTTTCGCCGTGGACCTGGTAGGCCCTGACATAGGAGCCTCTGGCGGTTTCGAGCGTCCATCCCGCCTTGGGCATGGGCTTGACGGCGACGATCCCCTCCGGGATCCGCACCCGGACCTTGAGGGTCGGCTGCCCCTCGCAGCCATGGGGGATGCGCAAAACCGCCTTGTAGGTGGAGTTCGAGGAGGCCTGCGGGGTCTCGAAGGAGACATGGGCGAGGGCTGGCGATGAAAGCGCCAGGAAGGCGGCCGCGGCAAGCGCGCCTCCGGAACGGGATGGTGTCATGGGAAATCTCTTGGGAAATGTCCTGGGATTCGGTTGAGCGGTGAGGCGAAGGATCAACCGAGGCGCGGCGGCGCGCGCGAACCCAGCGGCAGGACATGGGAGGCGACACGAAGAACGGCCGGCTCGCCGGCAGCCTCGATCTCAAGAACCGCCGGTGCGCGCCGCTTGAGCACCGAGAAGGCCGGAAGCGGCCCTGCCGCTGTCGAGCCGTGACAGCTCAGGGTGCAGCACAGGGCATCATGGGCTTTGAGGGGGGCGCGATCCTGGCCGGTTGCGGTGCCCTCGACGCAGATGATCGTCTGCGGTCCGGACGCCTCCGCGGCGTGAAGCGCTCCGCCCAGGGACAGAAGCAGACCTTGCAGGACAAGAACATAGGCCAACGCAGCCGCGATGGCGGCGCGTTTCCAGCCTGTGGTGAAGCCCCTGAATCTCATGCCCGGGACACTGGTCCGTCCGGCGTGTTCCGTCAACGGCGCAAAAACGTCCCCTAGGGTTAAAGGACCCTTAACCGGATGTTCGTAAAGATCGGCGATGAAATACCCTTGCTCCTAAGATTTCGAGTGGTTCGATGCGCGCGGCCCGCCGTTCTTCTTCCGCCTATGATGGCCTTTTCAACGCCCTGCGGTCGCTGGTCGCCCGGCGGGCGCAGGAGCTGACGGGCCTCAGCCTCGTCGCCCTGGCCGGAGCCGTCGCGGTGGCGCTGGCCACCTGGTCCGTGGACGATCCCAGCCTCAACAACGCCACCGACCTGCCCATCCGCAACCTGCTCGGCTGGCCCGGGGCCATCGTGGCCGATCTGCTGATGCAGCTTCTGGGGCTCGGCGCCATTGCCGCCCTGCTGCCCCTGGCGCTCTGGGGCTGGCGGCTCATGAAGGCGCGCGAGCTCGGGCGCAGCCAGCTGCGCTTCGCCCTCTGGATCATCGGAGCCGGGGCCGCCACGGCGCTCGCGAGCGCCATGCCGGCTACCGACCGCTGGCCCCTGCCCACAGGGCTCGGCGGCGTGGTGGGCGACGCGATCCTGGCGGGTGCGAAGGCCGTGACGGGCCTGTCCAACGGTCCGGCGAGCGCTCTGCTGGGCCTGTTCTTCGCCGGCGTGACCATCCTGAGCCTCACCGCCGCCTGCGGCCTCGGCCTGGCCGACGAGCGCCGCCATGAGGAGCCCGAGGATTTCGACGAGCCGCAGCCCGCCAGGCGCCGCAGGATCGCCGATGTCGAGGAAGCGGAGGAGAATGGAAACGACGAGCCGGGCTGGGGCATCGTTTCCCTCGGCGCGTTGGCCCATGGAGTCATGAGCCTGCGCGCGGCCCTGCGACGCTGGAGCGAGGCGCGCCACTCCCACGATCATGAATACGATGAGATGGCTCCCGCCATGAGGCGTCCGGCCCGAGAGGCCGGGCTGCCGCGGCGCGAGCCCGTCCTGGGCGAGACTCCTCCAAGGGCAAGGCCCGCTCCGGCCTCGGCCCCGATGCATGACGAGGATGACGAGCCCTGGGACTCCGACGAGCCCCTGCCGCAGGTGGTGACCCGCGGCCGGCCCGAGCCTGCTCCGGCCCGCGTGGGGCCTGCTCCAGTGGCGCCGAAGCCCGGCAAGCGCATGGCCCGCGAGGCCCAGCCCTCGCTCCTGGAAAGGGAGAACTACCAGCTTCCTGCTCTCAGCCTGCTCACCGAGCCGAAGAAGCCCTCCGCCCCCCTGATCTCGGCGGAGGCCCTGGAGCAGAACGCCACCCTGCTCGAAGGCACGCTCGAGGATTTCGGCGTGAAAGGGGAAATCGCCAAGGTCCATCCTGGTCCTGTTGTGACGTTGTACGAGCTTGAGCCTGCGCCGGGGACCAAGTCGTCCCGGGTCATCTCGCTGGCCGACGACATCGCACGATCCATGAGCGCGGTCTCCGCCCGCGTCGCCGTGGTCCAGGGCCGCAACGCCATCGGCATCGAGCTGCCCAACCACAAGCGCGAGACCGTGTACCTG
>DASQTM010000478.1:0-2062 GCA_035641875.1 Microvirga sp.
AGATCTCCGCGAAGCGCGCCTTGACCCGCCGGGTGATCTCGTCCGCCCCATAGGCCGCCATGGCTCCGTCATTGGCCCTGACGAGAGCCTGGAGAACGGGGGCGCTGGCGCCCACGATGTTGTCGCTGGCAAAATTCATGAATCATCTCCTCGGGCGCAGGAGCCTCGCCGGTTCGATGGACATGTCAAGGATATTGACCCATCGGCGCAGACTTTCGTTCCGGGCGGCTGAAACTCAGCCTTTCTTACGTGCCAGGAACGCCGGTTGTAACTTTTGTCTAAAATCGTTCTAAACCCCCTTGTCTCACCCGGTGAACTCTGGCACTTTGCCCTTATTAGGACAGTATCGCTGTCCCTTTTCGGGTGCCTGCACCCGCCCGCCTGAGGTCTTCTTGATGCTTCGCCGGACGCGAACGAAACGAGATACCACGAAAGCCGCCCGCAAAACGTGGGCGGAACGGGCGACTCTGGGCTGAGGCTTCAGCCCAAGGATGCCCGCGAGGAGCGGGCTCCCTTCAAGAACCCGAACCTCCAACGACGCAAGAGGCGGCAGGCATCCGGAGATCCTTATGATCCGGCGGCCTCAAAACCGCCTCAAGCACCCTGATGACGTGTTCGGATGTGAGGATCTGATATGAGCGACGCGCCCACCAAGAGCCCCGGAACCGAAGCCCCGACCCGCACGTCCGCAACGGATGCGGTCAAGGTGAGGCGCGATCCGGCTCTGCCCGCTCCCCAGGGGCTCTACGATCCGGCCCATGAGAAGGATTCCTGCGGCGTCGGCTTCATCGCCGACATGAAGAACCGCAGGTCCCACGGCATCGTCGAGCAGGGCCTGCAGATTCTCCTCAACCTCGACCACCGGGGCGCCGTGGGCGCAGACCCGAAGATGGGCGACGGCTGCGGCATCCTGGTTCAGATCCCGCACAAGTTCTTCGCCGCCGAATGCGCCAAGCTCGGCATCTGGCTGCCGGAGGCGGGCCAATACGGCGTCGGCCACCTGTTCATGCCGCGCAACCCGGAGGGCTTCAAGCTCGTCGAGGAGATCGTCGGCAAGGCCATCGCGGATGAGGGCTTGCACCTCCTGGGCTGGCGCGACGTACCGGTGGATTCGAGCGACCTCGGCGAGAGCGTGAAGGCGACCGAGCCCCTGCACCGCCAGATCTTCATCGGCAAGGGCAAGGGAATGGACGACCAGGAGACGTTCGAGCGCCGCCTGTTCCTGGCCCGCAAGGTCATCTCCAACGCCGTCTACGACATGAAGGACGGGCGCACCGCCGGCTACTATCCCGTCAGCCTGTCCTCGCGCACCATCGTGTACAAGGGCATGGTGCTCGTGCGCCAGCTCCGGGACTACTATCCCGACCTGCAGGACGAGCGCTTCGAGAGCGCCATTGCGCTCGTGCACCAGCGCTTCGCCACCAACACCTTCCCGACCTGGCAGCTCGCGCATCCCTACCGCATGGTCGCCCATAACGGCGAGATCAACACGCTGCGTGGCAACGTCAACTGGATGGCGGCCCGCCAGGCGTCGGTCGATTCCGAGCTCTTCGGCAACGACATCTCCAAGATCTGGCCGATCTCCTACGAGGGCCAGTCCGACACCGCCTGCTTCGACAACGCCCTCGAGTTCCTGGTGCGCGGCGGCTATTCGCTGCCGCACGCCATGATGATGCTGATCCCCGAGGCCTGGGCCGGCAACCCGCTCATGAACGACGACCGGCGCGCATTCTACGAGTACCACGCAGCCCTCATGGAGCCGTGGGACGGACCGGCCGCCGTGTGCTTCACCGACGGCAAGCAGATCGGCGCGACGCTCGACCGCAACGGGCTTCGCCCCGCCCGCTACCTCGTGACCGACGACGGCCTCGTGGTGCTCGCCTCCGAGATGGGCGTGCTGCCGATCCCCGAGGAGACAATCGTCGAGAAGTGGCGTCTTCAGCCCGGAAAAATGCTCCTCATCGACCTGGAGCAGGGCCGCATCGTCTCCGACGACGAGATCAAGCAGCAGCTCTCCGACGCCCATCCCTACAAGGATTGGCTGAAGCGCACGCAGATCGTG
>DASQTM010000479.1:0-12752 GCA_035641875.1 Microvirga sp.
ATTTGTGATATAAAGTAGCGGTCTCGGGAGACAGCCGCTATGGCTGCCCTTCTGCCGTGGTTTCTGCTCATCTTCTTACGCGCCGTTCCCATTCTGCTCCTTCAAAGAGGCAGTTCCCGCAGGGGCGGCAATGGAAGTGAAGTCGGTTTCGACGGCGAATACAGCAGTTCCTGCGACGGTGATGGTGGAGGCGGCGGATCCGATTAGACCAGCCGCCTACCGGCGCGCCTGGATGTACTGCTCGAGGAGCGCCAGAGCCAGCTTGCGGTCGCCGTCGTCCGAAGCTTTGAACGCGTCGTCGTAGAGGCTGACGATCCACTGGTCCTTGCTGGCGTCGGCGCTGGCCTCGCGGGCGAGGGTCAGCCACATCAGGCCCTTGGCCCGCTGGCGCGGAACGCCCTGGCCATTCATGAGAAGGTGCCCGAGCAGGGCCTGTGAGGCGTGATGCCCCTTCTCGGCCGCGAGATTGAACCAGCGGGCGGCCTGGCGCGAGTCCTTATCGACGCCTGTGCCTTCGAGATAGAGCCGTGCGAGATTGTACTGGGCGTTCGGGTCGCTGAAATAGGATGCGGCGTAGCTGAACATCTCCGCGGCGCGGCCCGGATTGGACGCCACATAGGAGTCCTTGATTCCATCCAGGAAATAGGTGCCGAGCGCCACGAAGGCGCTGGAGACGACGCTCGCATTGGGTGAATCGGGACTCTCGTCCGCATAGCGATCCGCGAGCTTCGAGAAATACTCGAAAGCCCTCAGGTCGTCGTGCTGGACGCCATCCCCATCGGCATACATGCGCCCGAGCTTCCACAGGGCGAGGGTGTGGCCCTGCCCGGCAGCATATTCGAGCGCCTGGGCGGCTCCGCGCTTGTCACCCGCATTGTAGTCGCGCATGCCGGTCTGCAAGGCCTCGCGCACCGAACCATACTTGATGACAGGAGCAAGGGCTGGCGTAATCGGCTGCGGGCGCGGCGCGGCGTCGAGCGCGTGGGCAGCGCCCGCAGCCAGAAAAGCCGAGGCCAGAACGGCGGCGAAAAAGGAATGCGTCCGCTTCGACGGATTTGTCGCGCCAAAGCAAGAGCCGCGCAGCCCATGAGCGGCTCCTTCCGTTGCATGACGGATCGGCAGCCTTCCAGTGTTGATCAAGCGCGCATTCATGGCTCTTAAACTCTTCCCCACCCGGGCTTTCACATCAGTTCCGAGTGGTTACGGAATATCCGTGATCTGCCATGTGCCGCATCACCAATGCAACGCTTACCGAAAAGGCCTGCCGACTAGTTTTCAGACAGAATTTTCCTGAAACGCATCGCTCTAAAGCTTTGGTTTAGAAGCACTTTATCTTAGTCTATCAGTTGCCCGTGGTTTATGGCGGCTTCGCGGCGGAGCTTGGGCCAAGAGCGGCATGATAAGGATGGTTTCAAGGTGTTGCCGGCCAGCAACATTTCGACCGCCCAGCTTGTGCTTCTGACGAGGCTATTCTCCCGAACCCGACAACCCGATTGTCGGGAAGATCATAGTGCATTTTACGTTAAGGAAGGTGCATCTCCGCACAAGCCGAGCGTATTACCTCAGATAGGCAACCCTGTGCTCTCGGGCCTTGAGGATCCGTTCAGGGCTGAAACCGGCATCCACAGACCATGCTAAGGATCTACCTCCTCGGACGAGAACCAGACCCTCTCGTAAACCGCCAGCGCGCTTTCATCGGGAGGCCGCTCGTCCCTGAGCCAGATCGACCGAACCCCGGCGAGTTCGGCCTCGCTCGGCGAGCGCGTGCCGGAGATCATCTCGCTCGCGCCGCTGCACGAGATAAAGCCGACATTCATCAGCACCGCCGCGCTGAAGCCGCCGGCGCGCCGGGTGACCAGCATGGCGGGCCCCCAGCCCCTGTGCGGCTGCCACGGGAAGATGAGCCGGCCGCCGGGATTGAGCGCCCGCAGCCATTCCGCATCCGGCGCGACCACGCCGGCATTCACATAGACGACGTCGGCCCCCGGCAGGGCGCGGCCGAAGGCCGAATCGGCATGAACTCTCACATGGGAATAGGCGCGAAGGTTCCGAGACGCCTGAGCCGCCAGGTCCCGCTCGTATTCGTAGGCCTCCACACGGCCGCCGGGCTCGGCGAGAATCGCCAGAATGGCGGTGTAGTAGCCGGTGCCCGCTCCCACATGGACGATCGTTTCGCCGGGATTCGGGCCGACCGCATCGAGCCAGGCCGCATGGAGAGCGGGCTCGCCGTTGTTGATGCCGCGCCTGCGGTCGATGGCGACGAGCACATTGTCGTAGATATCGGCGAGCTCGCGGACCTGGGTCGCAACGCCGAGACTGATCGCCGTCCAGGGCGGCGGGGGAAGGAAGTCCTCCCGGGGCACGGCGGCGAACGCCTGTTCGATCCGGGGATCGCGAGCATTCGCGAGCCTCGTGATCCGTTCGGCGTAAGCGCGACGATGGTGTTCGGGCGAAGCCATGGGCATCTCCGAGGAACCCGCTTGCGTTAAAGCTGGTTCTGCAGCGCCCGGCGGCAAGGCCGGCGCGCTTCGCTCACATCCGGAAGACGCCGAATCTCGTCTCGGGAATGGGCGCGTTCAGGGCCGCCGAGAAGGCCAGCGCCAGGACGCGCCGGGTCTCGGACGGGAGGATGATGCCGTCGTCCCACAGGCGGGCCGTGGCGTGATAGGGCGAGCCCTCCTCCTCGTACCTGTTGCGGATCGGCGCCTTGAAGTCTTCCTCCTCCTCGGGGCTCCAGGCCTTGCCCTCGGCCTCGATGTTGTCGCGCCGCACGGTGGCGAGCACGCTCGCGGCCTGCTCGCCGCCCATGACGGAGATGCGCGAGTTCGGCCAGGTGAACAGGAAGCGCGGGGAATAGGCGCGGCCGCACATGCCGTAATTGCCCGCGCCGAACGAGCCGCCGACCAGCAGGGTCACCTTCGGCACCTGCGCGCAGGCGACCGCCGTGACGAGCTTCGCCCCGTCCTTGGCGATGCCGCCCGCCTCGTACTGACGGCCCACCATGAAGCCGGAGATATTCTGGAGAAACAGGAGCGGGATGCGCCGCTGGCAGCACAGCTCGATGAAATGCGCGCCTTTCAGGGCGCTCTCCGAGAACAGGATGCCGTTATTGCCGATGATCCCGACGGGAATGCCCCAGATCCGCGCGAAGCCCGTCACCAGGGTGGTGCCGTAGAGGCGCTTGAACTCGTCGAACTCGGACCCGTCCACGAGCCGCGCGATGACCTCGCGGATGTCGTACTGCTTCTTGAGGTCCGTGGGCACGATGGCGTCGAGGTCGCCGATGGAATATTTCGGCTCCACCGGCTCGGCGAGGTCGATGTCGATGCTCTTGCGCGTGTTCAGGGTGCCGACGATGCGGCGGACGATGGCGAGCGCATGGACGTCGTCGGTGGCGTAATGGTCCGCCACCCCGGACTGACGGGCGTGGACGTCCGCGCCGCCCAGGTCCTCCGCCGAGACCACCTCTCCGGTCGCCGCCTTCACCAGGGGCGGTCCGCCGAGGAAGATCGTGCCCTGGCGGCGCACGATCACGGTCTCGTCCGACATGGCCGGCACATAGGCGCCGCCCGCGGTGCACGAGCCCATGACGCAGGCGATCTGGGGAATCCCCAGAGAGGACAGGGTCGCCTGGTTGTAGAAGATGCGTCCGAAATGATCCCGGTCGGGGAAGACCTCGGTCTGGTGCGGCAGGTTCGCGCCGCCGGAATCGACCAGGTAGATGCAGGGCAGACGGTTCTCCCGCGCCACCTCCTGGGCCCGCAGGTGCTTCTTCACCGTCATGGGATAATAGGTGCCGCCCTTGATGGTCGAATCGTTGCAGACGATCATGACCTCGCGGCCTTCGACGCGACCGATGCCGGTGATGATGCCGGCTCCGTGGATCGCATCCTCGTACATGCCGTGGGCGGCGAGCGATCCGAGCTCCAGGAACGGAGCGCCGGGGTCGAGGAGCCGGGTCACGCGCTCCCGGGGCAGCAGCTTGCCGCGGGCGAGGTGCCGCTCCCGCGCCTTGGCCGGGCCGCCCTCGGCCACATCCTGCCGCTTGGCCTGGAGCTCCCGGGTCAGGTCGGCCCAGGCGGCGCGGTTGGCGCGCGCCGTGTCCGACAGGAGATCGACGGAGGTGGCGATAACGGGCACGGGGTCAGGCTCCCTGTTCTTGGCTTACGGCGCCCTCGACGGCGGCTGAGCCGGAGGGCCATCCGTCAGTACTTGGAACTCGAGCGCCGGCGCAACTCCCTTGGAGCCGTCTGCCCTTGAGGCCGTCAGCCCTTGGCGCGGATGACCGCGTCGCGGCGGACGACGCCCGGTCCGCAGCGATAGGCGATGCCGCGCACGAGGGACCAGTCGGCGGAGCGCTTGTCGAGAAGCAGGTGGGTGCCGCCGAGGCCCACCGTGGCCTGGAGCATCTCCTCCGTGGCGTAGCCGAAGGTGGAATTCCCGAGCGTCACGCCGAAGCCGATATAGAGAGGCCGGTTCGGGCCTGGGGTCGTCGGGGTCACGGGGCTGACCTCCCCGAGGCGGGTGCAGGCGCGAACGTCGGTTTGCGAATCGACGATGTGAACCAGCTCCGTCGGTTCGGGCCGGTAGGCGCAGGCCGACGCAGCCAGAGCCACAAGGGAAGCAAGGAGAGCGCGTTGCATGAAGGCCATCCGCCACAAATCAAACGTTTGGACAAGCTTAGAGCATGACAAGGCCCCGGCGAGAAGCCTGACCGTGCGCGGTTTGCTGAAAACCGGCCCTAGTTGCCCGGAAGCAACGGCGGGGCCCACGCCTCGGTAGGCCCGAAGATCTCCTCGAAGGCCCCGCGCATCACCGCGTCCACCTCGGGCATGGTCACGGGGATGCCGAGATCCACCAGGCTTGTGACCCCGTGCCGGGTGACGCCGCAGGGAACGATCCCGGAAAAATGGGACAGGTCCGGCTCCACGTTCAGGCTGATGCCGTGAAAGCTGATCCAGCGGCGGACCCGGATGCCGATGGCGGCGATCTTGTCCTCGGCCGCCTCGCCCTTGTCCGGCCGGCGCACCCAGACCCCGACCCGGTCCTCCCGCCGCTCGCCGCGGATGTTGAAGCCGTCGAGGGTGAGGATCAGCCAAGCCTCCAGGGCCGCCACGTAGCGGCGCAGGTCGGGATTGCGGCGCTTCAGGTCCAGCATCGCATAGGCCACCCGCTGGCCGGGCCCGTGATAGGTGTACTGCCCGCCGCGCCCGGTCCTGTGAACCGGGAAGCGGCTCGGATCGATCAGGTCGGCATCCTGGGCGGAGGTGCCGGCCGTGTAGAGCGGCGGGTGCTCCACCAGCCAGACCAGCTCCCGCGCCCTGCCCTCGGCGATGGCCTCCGCGCGGGCCTCCATGGCGGCGACAGCCCCCTCGTAGCCGACCGGGCCCTCCGAGATCGCCCATTCGACGGGCGCGGAGCCATCCCTTGCCGTGAACGGTTCAGCCAGGCTGTCTCGCAGGTTCGCCACCGATCTCGCCTTACTTGGGGAGCGCAGGTCCATCCCGTCGCCTCTGGGAAAAGTCCCGCCTATATAGTCGCGACAGGGGGACATCGCCTAGCCCGGCGTCCGCAGCCGAGCCATTCGTTCCGGTCAAGGGCCTGGAGCGCCCTGGAAGGGCTTGCGGCCGCCCAATCGATCTGCTAGAGCGGCGACCTCTTCAGGAAAACCGATCCTGAAACCGAGTTCGCGGTCATGGCGGAATTGGTAGACGCACTACCTTGAGGTGGTAGCGGGGAGACCCGTGGAGGTTCGAGTCCTCTTGACCGCACCAATTTCTCGGCACGTCACGTGCTGACGACAAAAGGCCCCTTTCCGGGGCCTTTTTTGTTGACCATATCTGCGCAACGCCGCAGGCGATTTGAATCACATTCTCAGCCGCCTGAACCGATCAGGCAGAAACAGCCTCTAACCGATTCTCCAGTCAGATCTTTCGGGCGCATTGCGCAGGCTCGCGCACGCACCTAAAAGCCCGACACCCACCCTCCGAGGACAGGCTCATGCTGGAAGTCGAAGACAAGACGCCGCTTCCAAAACCCGATGGGTCCCAGGCCCTGGCCTTCAGGGACGAGGAAGGGGAGCTCAACCCGGAATTCCTGGCCGCCGCCGCCGACGCCATCGAGGCCTCGGAATCCGAGCGCCTGCAGGCCTTGGTCGAGGATTTCCACGAATCCGACCTGGGCGACCTCTTGGAGGCCCTGGAGCCGGAGCATCGCCCGCGCCTGATCGAGCTCTTGGGCTCCGCCTTCGACTTTGCGGCGCTGACCGAAGTGGACGAGGCGGTCCGCGAGGAGATTCTCGAGGAGCTCGAGACCTCCACCGTGGCCGAGGGCGTCCGCGACCTCGATTCCGACGACGCCGTCACCATTCTCGAAAGCCTCGACGACGAGGAGCAGGCGGAGGTTCTCGATCAGCTCCCGGCCATGGAGCGCGTCGCCCTTCAGCGCTCCCTCGACTACCCGGAGGACAGCGCCGGACGGCGCATGCAGACCGAGCTCATCGCCGTGCCCCCGTTCTGGACCGTGGGGCAGACGATCGACTTCATGCGCGACACGGCGGATCTGCCCGAGACCTTCTACGAGATCTTCGTGATCGATCCGGCTGGGCACCTGATGGGAGCGGTCGCCCTCGACCGACTCCTGCGCTCCAAGCGCCCGGTGACCAACCAGGAGATCATGGACGACGATCCGGACCGGGTGGAGGCCACCCAGAACCAGGAGGAGGTGGCGCGCCTGTTCGAGCGCTACAACCTGGTCTCCGCCGCGGTGGTGGACCAGGAGAACCGCCTCGTGGGCGCGATCCTGGTGGACGACATCGTGGACGTGCTGGAGGAGGAGGCGGACGC
The DNA here is from genome assembly GCA_035641875.1 of Microvirga sp. GTDB lineage: Bacteria > Pseudomonadota > Alphaproteobacteria > Rhizobiales > Beijerinckiaceae > Microvirga. Next base: position 6,846 of record DASQTM010000479.1, read on the forward strand.
CGACATCAAGCAGCTCGGCGGCGTCAAGCCGGACGAGGAGCTCTCGGACACCATCTTCTACATCCAGAGGAGCCGCTTCCCCTGGCTCTTCGCCAACATGTGCACCGCCCTGATCGCCTCCAACGTGATCCGCCTGTTCGAGGGCTCCCTGGAGCGGATGGTGGCGCTCGCGATCCTGATGCCCATCGTGGCCTCCATGGGCGGCAATGCCGGAACCCAGACCATGACTGTGGCCGTCCGCGCCCTTGCGACCCGCGAGCTCGGCCGCTCCAACGCCTGGCGCATCATCCGCCGCGAGGCGGCGGTGGGGGTCCTGAACGGCCTGGTCTTCGCCCTTATTATGGGGGCCCTGGCGGCGCTGTGGTTCCAGTCGTGGGAGCTCGGCGTCGTGATCGGCCTTGCCCTGATTACCGTGCTGATTTTCGCGGCGCTCGGCGGGATCTTCGTGCCCCTCACCCTCAACCGGCTCGGCGTGGACCCGGCGGTCTCCTCGGGTCCCTTCGTCACGAGCATCACCGACATCGTCGGATTCTTCGCCTTCCTGGGCATAGCGACCGCCTGGTTTCGATTGTAGGATTACTTCCGTAAGGGCCTGTTAACGGAGTTCGGGCATCGGTGATGCAATAAGGTCCTGCGTCCACTACAGTTGAGCCGATGAAGACCAGCCGCCGCTCCTCACGCCCTTCCAAGACATCTGGCCTGTCGACCGCCATCCGGGTCGTCCGGTTCGGCGCGCTCGCGGCCATGGCCTTCGGCCTCGCCTCCTGCGCCGTGGCCCCTTCCAGCCGATACCCCATGAAGAGCGACGCCCGGCCCCATTCCGGTGTCTCGACTGCTCACCGGCTGCCGATCCATGGCGTCGACATCTCCAAGTGGCAGGGCAAGGTCGATTGGGCTGCCCTTCGCCAAGCCGGCACCAAATTCGCCTTCATCAAGGCGACGGAAGGCGGCGACCACGTGGACAACCGCTTCCTGGAGAACTGGTACGGGGCAAAGCAGGCGGGGGTGCCCCGCGGCGCCTACCACTTCGTGTTCTGGTGCCGCCCGGCCCACGAGCAGGCCGCCTGGTTCAAGCGGAACGTCCCCCAGGACCCGGAGGCCCTGCCCCCGGTCCTCGACGTGGAGTGGAACGGCCAGTCCGTGAACTGCCCGAGGAAGGTTCCCCGCGATCAGGCGCTGGCCATGATCGACGTGATGCTGCGCGAGATGGAAGCCCATACGGGCAAGCGGCCGATCATCTACACCGACATCACCTTCCATAAGGAGATCCTGGAAGGCGAGTTCACCGATCATCCCTTCTGGATCCGCAGCACCGCGGCCGAACCCCACGAGCGCTACGACAACCGCCGCTGGACCTTCTGGCAGTTCACCACCACGGGCCGGGTTCCAGGCGTCAGCGGCGACGTGGACCGCAACACGTTCTACGGCACCGAGAACCAGTGGCGCATGTTCGTCCAGAGCTCCTGCGATCCCCGGGACCACAGGCGGCTTCAGCCCCTGGGCGTCTGCCGCGATGCGGACGCCGTGCAGACGGCGAGCATCGAGGAATAGCCCGCACACGAAATTCGGCTTCAGGGCTCCCCTGCCTTCCATGCGGGGGAGCGTTTCTCGTTTGTGCCCGGCGCGACTGCTCATCCGACCCCGTGGCCGAAAGCCTGCGCCGCGCTACTTTTCCTTGCCGTGTCGGCTTGATAAGGGCAGCCATACTGACCAAAATAGCCCGACGATAAGATATCCATCGCCTGTCCGCGCCCTGCGGATCGCCGAATGGAGGTGGAGGAACCCATGCTTCGCAACGCCAGCGCTGCCTTCAATTTTGACCTCGGCGAGACCGCCGACGCCATCCGCGAGACCGTGCGGGATTTCGCCCAGGACCAGATCGCTCCGCGGGCGGAGGAGATCGACCGCACCAACCAATTCCCGCGCGATCTCTGGCCCGCCATGGGCGCGCTCGGCCTCCACGGCATTACGGTGGAGGAGGAATATGGCGGGACGGGCCTGGGCTATCTCGAGCATGTGGTGGCCATGGAGGAGGTCTCCCGCGCCTCCGCGTCGGTCGGGCTGTCCTACGGGGCGCATTCGAACCTCTGCATCAACCAGCTTCGCCGCAACGGCAGCGAGGAGCAGAAGCGCCGCTACCTGCCGAAGCTGATCTCCGGCGAGAATCTGGGCGCGCTCGCCATGTCCGAGCCCGGCTCCGGCTCCGACGTGGTGTCCATGCGCACCCGCGCCGAGAAGCGCGGCGACCGCTATGTGCTCAACGGCAACAAGATGTGGATCACCAACGGGCCTACGGCCGAAACCCTCGTGGTCTATGCCAAGACCGACCCGGAGGCCGGCTCGCGCGGCATCACCGCCTTCATTATCGAGAAGGGGTTTAAGGGCTTCTCCACCCACCAGAAGCTCGACAAGCTCGGGATGCGCGGCTCGGATACGTGCGAGTTGGTGTTCGAGGATTGCGAGGTGCCGGAGGAGAACGTGCTCGGCCAAGTCGGCAAGGGCGTGAACGTGCTCATGTCGGGCCTCGACTACGAGCGCGCGGTTCTCGCCGCCGGACCGCTGGGCATCATGCAGGCCTGCATGGACATCGTCCTGCCCTACGTTCACGAGCGCAAGCAGTTCGGCCAGCCCATCGGCGAGTTCCAGCTCGTGCAGGGCAAGGTCGCCGACATGTACGTGACCATGAACGCGGCCAAGGCCTATGTCTATGCGGTGGCGAAAGCCTGCGACCGGGGCGAGACCACCCGCGAGGACGCGGCCGGGGCCATCCTCTATGCCGCCGAGAAGGCGACGCAAAGCGCCCTCGACGCCATCCAGCTCCTGGGCGGCAACGGCTACATCAACGACTATCCCACCGGACGCCTCCTGCGCGATGCGAAGCTCTACGAGATCGGCGCGGGCACCAGCGAGATCCGCCGCATGCTGATCGGGCGCGAGCTGTTCACGAAAACAGCGTGATCGGAGCGGCGATGTCCCTGAAGCTCTATGCCCACCCCTTCTCGTCGTATTGCCAGAAGGTGCTGATCGCGCTCTACGAGAACGGCACACCCTTCGAGTACCGCATGCTCGGCAACCAAGAGGCCGATGCCGAGCTGGAAACCCTGTGGCCGATCAAGCGCTTTCCCGTGCTGGTGGACCGGGAGCGCACGGTGGTGGAGGCCACGATCATCATCGAGCATCTGGGCCTGTATCATCCGGGTCCCATGCGGCTGATCCCCGAGGATGCGCAGAGGGCTCTCGACGTGCGGATGATGGATCGCTTCTTCGACAATTACATCATGACGTCGATGCAGAAGATCGCGTTCGACCGCATTCGCGCCGAGCAGGACCGCGATCCCGCCGGAGTGTCGGATGCCAGAGCCATGCTCGACAAGGCCTATGGCTGGCTCGACCGCGCCCTCGCCGGGCGCGAATGGGCCGCGGGGGACGGCTTCAGCCTGGCCGACTGCGCCGCCGCCCCTTCCCTGTTCTATGCCGATTGGGCTCACCCGATCGACGGGTCCTTCGCCCATGTCCGGGCCTACCGGCGGCGGCTTCTCGCACGGCCGTCCTTCGCGCGGGCGGTGGACGAGGCGCGTCCCCATCGCGCCTTTTTCCCGCTCGGCGCGCCTGACAAGGATTGAGGCGGCTTGGCGCCCGTCACGGTGGCAATCCATGCGCCTGCCCGTTATGAGTCACGTTTCAACCGCCAGGAACCCCCATGACCCTCGATAAAATCATCGCCGACGCGCTGCGCGCCGCCTCCACGGCCACCCTCACCACCGTAATGCTGAAAAAGGGCATCCGCCGCTGCTGGATGAAGGGGCCGATGCCCGCCTTCAACGCCGGACATAAGATGGTCGGTCGGGCGTTCACGCTCCGCTTCGTCCCCGCCCGCGAGGACCTGGCGACGCCGGAATCCTGGTCGTCGCCGCGCTCCACCCGCGCCGCCATCGAGGAGATGCCGGAGGGCTGCATCGCGGTGGTGGATTCCATGGGGGTCACCGATGCGGGCATCTTCGGCGACATTCTCACGGCCCGCATGAGGAAGCGCGGCGTCGCCGCCCTGGTGACGGACGGGGTGGTGCGGGACGCGGTCGGGGTCGAGGGCGCGGGCCTGCCGGTGTGGTGCGCGGGCGTCGCCGCGCCGCCTTCGGTGGCGGGCCTCACCTTCGTGGGCTGGCAAGAGCCCATCGGCTGCGGCGGGGTCGCGGTGTTCCCCGACGACGTGATCGTGGCGGACCAGGACGGCGCGGTCGTGATCCCGGCCGCTATGGTGCAGGAGGTCGCCACCGCCGCCGTGGAGCAGGAGCGGCTCGAACTCTGGATCATGCGCGAGGTGGAGAACGGGGTTCCCCTCCCCGGGCTGTATCCGCCCAATGCCGAGACCAGGGCCCGCTACGAGGCCGAATCCGGCGGGTCGTCCTGAGAGGCCGGCTCGTATCCTCCCCCTCATCCTGAGGAGCAGACGAAGTCTGCGTCTCGAAGGAGAATCCAGGGAGTGAGGGAAACGCGACGGATCTCCCTCTCCCGTGTGGGAAAGGGTAAGGGGTGAGGGTAGGCCCTCTCCGATACAGAGCACAGGCGGTGGTGAGCGGAAATGTCGGCGCTTCACCTTGAAGCCGCCCACCCTCACCCCGTCTCGCTCACGCGAGCGACCCTCTCCCACACGGGAGAGGGGAATCCGTCGCGTTTCCGCGCCCTCCGGATCATCCTTTGCACCCCTCAGGATGAGGTCGTGTCAGGTATCGGACGCTGAGCACAACAGAAAAGGGATGGCGTCGTGTTCTATTACGTCTCGAAGGTCGCGTGGTTCTTCGCCACGCCATCCAACCTGCTCCTCAGCCTGATTCTTCTGGGACTTCTGCTCGCCCTCTTTCCGCGATTCAGGAAGCGCGGCATCAGCCTCAGTCTGATCTTCACATTGGCGACCGTGGCCCTGGGGCTTCTGCCCATCGCCACCTACATCCTCGTTCCCCTGGAGGAGCGCTTTCCCGTCTTCCATGACGACGGCAGGCCGGTAGCCGGGATCATCCTGCTCGGCGGCGCGGTCGAAGCCTCCGATTCCGCTGCCCGAGGCACGATCGTCGCAAACGAATCGGCGGAGCGGGTTCTCGATACGATCCAGCTCGCCCACCGCTACCCAGGAGCCCGCCTGCTCATCTCCGGCGGAGGCGGAACGGTCTTCGGCGACGGCGTCGCTGAGGCTCCGATCATCGCGGGCTTCCTGAAGAGCCTCGGCATCGACCCGGCCCGCATCGTCGTGGAGGACCGCTCGCGCACGACCTATGAGAACGCCGCGTTCTCGCGGAGCCTCGTGGAGCCCAAGGAAGGCGAGCGCTGGCTTCTCGTGACCTCCGCCTGGCACATGCCGCGGGCCGTCGGCGTCTTCACTCAGGCCGGCTTTCCCGTCACCCCCTACCCGGTCGATTTCCGCACCGGCGGGGCCGGCAACAACCATCGCCCCTTCGCCTTCATCTCCGACGGGCTGCGCCGCCTCGACATCGGCGCGAAGGAATGGGCCGGCCTCGTCGCCTATTACGCGGCGGGGCGCACGCCGAGGCTGTTTCCAGGGCCTCAGGCCGCCGTGGTCGGCAACGCGATCCGGTAGGTGCCCTTGAAGCTGTCGGAATCGACCGGCCGCCCCTTCCGCAGGATCACGACGCGCCCCTCCTTCATGAGCCGCACCGCCGCCGGGCGCACCGGCTGCATCAGCGGTCCCCAGCCCTCCGGCTGATTGCCGCCGATGGCCTGAGCCACGTCGGACGGGCCGATGGTCCTGCCTGGGCCGCGCTCCGCCAGGAGCGCCAGCATGGCGGCCTCGAGGTCTTCCTGCGTCGCGCGCTCAGGCATCCCCATGCCCCATCGCCGCGTCGAGGGCGTCCGAGACGAACTGGCGGCGCCACATGACGAAGAGCACGCCGGCGG
>DASQTM010000480.1:0-4356 GCA_035641875.1 Microvirga sp.
CCTGCGTTGGAGATGTCGTCGCGGGTCAGCTTTCCGAGAACCCGCCGCGCCTGGGGACCCATCAGGCTGAGCACCGCGTGGGCGGACGACACATCGACCAGGTGCGCGTCGAGCCCGTCCGGGATGTTGCGCCTGATCCAGGTGAAGTCGTGGGTGGCGAAGCCGGTGCCCGTGACGATGTAGTAGGAGGTCTCGGAGAGGCGGCCGACCGTGAGGTCGCACTCGATCCCGCCCCGGGCATTCAGCATCTGGGTGTAGACAAGGCTCCCGACCGGGCGGGCGACATCGTTGGCGCAGATCCAGGACAGGGCCGCTTCCGCGTCCTTGCCGACCATGAGGAACTTGGAGAACGAGGTCTGGTCGAACACCGCGACCGCCGAGCGGGCCGCATTGTGCTCCCGCGCCACCGCGTCCACCCAGTTGGGCCGGCCGAAGGTGTAGCGGTCCCGGGCCTCCTCGCCGGGCGCGGCGAACCAGTTCGGGCGCTCCCACCCCAGCTTCTCGCCGAACACGGCGCCTTGGCTCAGGAGGAGGCTGTAGAGAGGCGAGCGCCGCAGAGGACGCCCGCTGTGATGCTCCTCATGCGGCCAGGCGATGGTGTAGTGCTTGCCATAGGCCTCCAGGGTCCGCTCGCGCACCCATTGAACGTCCTGGTGGTTGCGGCCGAACCGCAGGATGTCCACCGGCCACAGGTCGTAGGGCGGCCTGCCTTCGATGATCCATTGCGCCAGCGCCTTGCCCGCGCCGCCGCCCGCCGCGATGCCGAAGGCGTTGAACCCCGCGCCGACGAAGAAGCCCCGCACCTCCGGCGTTTCGCCGAGGATGAAGTTGCCGTCCGGCGTGAAGCTTTCCGGACCGTTGATGAGCTGCTTGACCCCGGCGGTCTCGAGGGCGGGCACACGCCCGAGGGCAAGCTCCATCAATTGCTCGAAATGGTCGAAATTCGATTGCAGCAGATGGAAGCTGACTCCCTCCGGAAAGCCGTCCACGGCCCAGGGGATGGGGTTCGGCTCGTAGCCGCCCATGACGAGCCCGCCGACCTCCTCCTTGTAATAGGTGAGGCGGTCCGGATCGCGCAGGGTCGGAAGGCTTGAGGCGACGCCGGGAATCGGCTCCGTCACCATGTATTGATGCTCGACGGACACAAGCGGAACGTTCGCCCCGACCATCGCGCCCACTTCCCGCGCCCATTGGCCGGCGCAGTTCACCACCACCTCGCAGGCGACGCGCCCCCGGCTCGTCTGCACCGCCCGCACCCTGCCGTTCTCGACCTCAATGCCGGTGACATCGGTGTCCTCGAAGATCCTCGCGCCGTTCATGCGCGCGCCCTTGGCCAGGGATTGGGTGATGTCCGAGGGATTGGCCTGTCCGTCCGTGGGGAGGAACGCCGCGCCGACCACGTCGGACACGTCCATGAGGGGCCAGAGGTCCTGCGCTTCCTTCGGGCTCAGGAGGTGCATTTCCAGGCCGAAGGAGCGGGCCGTGGTCGCCTGCCGCCTGACCTCGGTCCAGCGCTCCTCGTTGCAGGCAAGCCGCAGGCCGCCGTTCATCTTCCAGCCGGTGGCAAGGCCGGTTTCCTGCTCCAGGGTCTGGTACAGCTTGACGGATTCGCCCAGCAATTGGGTGATGTTGGCGTTCGAGCGGAGCTGACCCACGAGGCCGGCGGCGTGAAAGGTGGTGCCGGAGGTCAGCTTGTTGCGCTCGATCAGGATGACATCCTTCCATCCCAGCTTCGCCAGATGGTAGGCCGTCGACGTGCCGATGATGCCTCCGCCGATGACGACGACCTGCGCCTGGGTGGGAAGTTCAGCCATTTCCGTCACTCCGTGAAAGCTTCCCGTTCGGGACAGATGCTCCTGGGCGAGCCCGGCCCAAGGCTATCGCAAGAATTGTCCGGCGGCCCCGGTCAAGTCAACAAGGAGCCACGCCCAAACTTGGAATTTTGTGTATTCGTGTGGGTAAGCGGCCAGGAATGTGGCTTGCCGCTTCGGCGGCGGCTCCGTGCGCCGCCCGGCGTCGATCAGCCGTGGGCGGCGCTCGCCGCCTCCCTGGATCCGCCGGGCTGAGCCTGCGGGGTCACGATCCTGACGCCCGCTCCATGGCAGCGGGCGACGAATTCCGGCGGGGGCAGGCTGTCGCAAGCGAGCACGTCGATGGCCGAGAGGTCGCAGACCTTGATCGGGGCCTCGCGGCCAAACTTCGTGCGGTCGGTGATGACCCAGGTCTCCTGGGCCTGCCGGATGGCCACCCGGGCGAAATCCGCCTCGAAGAGATGGAAGTCCACCAGTTCCCCGGCGGCCGTGATGCCGCCCACGGACAGGAAGGCGTATTTCACCTGAAACTTGCTGAGGAAATCGACGGCCGACGAATCGAAGACCGAGGCGTCCTCGCTCAGTTCCCCGCCAGCGATGAAGACCCGGTTGCCGTTGCGCGACGCCAGCCGGGAGGCAATCGCCACCGAATGGGTGACCACGATGAGCCGGGAATGATGGGCCAACGCGTCGGCCACATAGGCCCCGGTGGTGCCGTTGTCGAGGATCAGGCTGTCTCCGTCCCGCACCACGTCCCGCACCATGGCGGCGATCATCCGCTTCGCCTCGCGGTTCACCTGCATGCGCTTCTGGAAGGGGGGCTCGTCCATCTGCTCGGGAACCATGATGCCGCCATGGAACCGGAGGACCGCGCCGCTCTCGATCAGGGGCTGGATGTTGCGCCTGATCGTCTCCGTGGAGACCGACAGCACATCGGCCAGATCCGTGATGCTGCAGCTGCCGTGCTCCCGCACCACGTTGAGGATCTCACTTTGGCGCTTCAAGGACATTCGGTTACCCAACTCTCAAATATCATGACGAAAAATAGCCGGTTCGACCTTGCGTCATCATATCGGGACCCAGCGGAAGTTGCCAGAGTTTTGTGGATTTATGTGGGATCTTCGACGGAGGAAATGCAACCTGTCATCTGAAGCTCAGGCCAGGAGGCGAGGGCGCAGCCAGCCTCCTTGCCTCCGGATATTCGCCCGGCAATGCTAAGGACCGATGGAAGAGAGAACGTCCGGATGTCCGATCCAGCCGCCCTGCCATACCGCAGCAACGTGGGCATCGCCCTGTTCAATGCAGAAGGGCAGGTGCTGATCGCCCGCCGCCTTGGGGACGACGGTCCCGAAACCATCCTGCCCGGGTTCGAATGGCAGATGCCGCAGGGCGGAATCGATCCGGACGAGGACCAGGAGGCGGCGGCGCGCCGGGAACTCTGGGAGGAAACGGGCGTCACGGACGTCCAGGTCCTGGGCCGCACCGACGCCTGGCTGCGATACGATTTTCCGCCCTATGCCGGGCCGCCGCACAAGCTCTCCGCCTTCAGGGGCCAGCAGCAGATCTGGTTCGCCATGCGCTTCCTCGGGCAGGAGGGCGACATCGATGTCACCGGAGGCCATAACGGCGCGGAGCCGGAGTTCAGCTCCTGGCGATGGGAGAGCCTTCAGGCAGCCGCCGATCTGGTGGTGCCGTTCAGGCGGGAGGTCTATCGCGCAGTCGCCGACGCGTTCGAGCGATTCACGCGCTCCCTGGCCTGACGGCCGGAGCCTCTAGGCCCCGATGCGCGAGAGCTCCCGGTTCAGGCGCGAGAGGTAATCATCCGTATAGGCCGCATAATCGAACGGGATGGTGGAGTGGTTCTCCGACACGGCGCTCCAGAGCGCTTCCCTCATCAGCGAGGCGCATTTCATGGCCTCGAAGGAGCGGATCAGGCCGGCGTCCGGCTCGCGTCCGAAATAGGCCGTGAGCATCGCGGCCTCTTGGGCTTGCGAGAAGTCGTTGTTGGAGGCCAGATTTGCCAGATCGAACAAGGGGCTGTTCAGTCCCGCATAATCCCAATCGAGCAGCCAAAGCCGCTCCCCGTCGTCGAAGATATTGGCGGCCAGCAGGTCGTTGTGGCCGAACACGATATTCACCGGCCCGACCAGCGCCTCGAGTCTGTCGGCCTGCGCCTGAAGGGAGGCGAGCTGGCCCGCGATGCGGCATCTCTCGGCCTGCAGGCTGCCGATATAGGAGCGGATGACCTGGAATACCCAGAAGGCCAGGACGGGGCCGCAGACATGAGCCGGCACGTCGAGGTGGCACCGGCGGATCAGCTCGACGATCCTCGACAGGTTATGCTCCTAGCGCACGTCCTCGGGCGCAAGCGAGCGGCCCGAAAGGCATTGCGTCACCATCACGCCCGGCGCGGCGAACACCGCCTTCGGGGAGATGCCCGCCGCATGGGCAGCCCGCGCCGCAGAGAGTTCGTTGAACCGCATGATGCCGTGGATTGGGATATCCTCGCCAAAGCGAACCACCCACTGCCCCGCCCGGTCTGCGA
>DASQTM010000481.1:0-2436 GCA_035641875.1 Microvirga sp.
GCGATCTCCTCCATGGAGCGGCCAGTCTTCACCGACAGGGGCGCTTCCTCGAGGATGTCCGGCGCGTCCTCCGCGCGGGCATATGGGTCGTCCGCCTTGATCAGCAGCCAGGATTCCTGGCGCTCGCGGGGACGCTTCGCCATGCGGACCAGATGCCAGGTCCCGTGCAGCTTCTCCCCGTCGAGGCGGAAGCTGAGGCGGCCCTTGGAATAGCCCTCGTGCGGGTCGCCCTCCGGCTCCCAGGCGCCGCGATCCCACACCATCACGGTGCCGCCGCCGTATTGGCCCTCAGGGATTTGGCCCTCGAAATCCCCGTAGTCGAGCGGATGGTCCTCCACATGGACCGCAAGGCGCTTCTCGCCCTTGACCAGGCTCGGCCCCTTGGCCACCGCCCAGCTCTTCAGCACCCCGTCGAGTTCGAGGCGAAAATCGTAGTGCAGGCGCGAGGCGTCATGCTTCTGGATCACAAAGGACGAGCCCTGCCGCCGCGGGGCCTTGCCCTTCGGCTCGGAGGTCTGGGTGAAATCGCGCTTGGCGCGGTAGGCTGCGAGCTTTGCCATGACGCAAGATCAAATCCGAGCCCGTGGCTTCGGTTCCGGCGTTGGGGCTCGGCCTGCAATACCGCCTCATCGCGAGACGCCGCTGACGCGGCTCCTCAGGATGAGAATTGGGCTGTAGGTGTCCTGTCTGAGCCAGCCTCACGACGCCAGGGGCTGGCTCCTAGCTTCGCTCGTGTAGCGCTCGGTGAGGAAGGCCGCGGCGATCAGGTCGCGGGTATAATCCTCCTTCGGCCGCTCGAAGATCTCCTCGGCGGTGCCGCGCTCCACCACCTTGCCGGTCTTCATCACCATGATCTCGTCCGACAGGGCCCGCACCACCGCCAGGTCGTGGCTGATGAACACGTAGGCGAGGCCGTGGGCCTTCTGGAGGTCGCGGAGCAGGTCCACGATCTCCTTCTGCACCGAGCGGTCGAGGGCCGATGTGGGCTCGTCGAGCACCACCAGCTTCGGGTGAAGGATCATGGCCCGGGCGATGGCGATGCGCTGGCGCTGGCCGCCGGAGAATTCATGGGGGAAGCGGTTGCGCCAGGCCGGGTCCAGGCGCACTTCCTCGAAGGCCTGGGCGGCGCGCCGGTCCCGCTCCTTGCGGGAGATGCTCGGCTCATGGACGAGGAGCCCTTCCGTGACGATCTCGCCCGAGGTCATGCGCGGGGACAGGGAGCCGAACGGGTCCTGGAACACGAGCTGGAGGTGGCGCCTCAAGGGGCGCATCCCGCCTCGGTCGAGGGGCATGAGGTTGCGGTCCTCGAAGCGCACGATGCCGGAAGATTCCTGGAGGCGCAGGATGGCCCGGCCCAGGGTCGACTTGCCCGAGCCGGATTCGCCCACGACGCCCACCGTTTCGCCTGCTCGCACGGAAAGGCTCGCCCCATCCACGGCGCGCAGCACATGGGTCGCCTTGCCGAAGATGGTCTTCTTCAGGGCGAAGGTGACCGCGATGTTCCTGGCATCCAGCACCAGGGGCGCGTTCACTGGAGCCGGCTCCTTGCGGCCCGTCGGCTCGGCGTCGATGAGCATCCGGGTATAGGGGTGCTTGGGGGCGGCGAAGATCTCCGCCGTGACGCCGCTTTCCACCACCTCGCCGCGCTTCATCACATAGGTGCGGTCGGCAAAGCGCCGCACGATGTTGAGATCGTGGGTGATGAACACGATGGACATGCCGAGCCGCTTCTGCAGGTCGGCCAAGAGCTCCAGGATCTTCGCCTGCACGGTCACGTCCAGCGCCGTGGTGGGCTCGTCGGCGATCAGCACGTCCGGGTTGTTGGCCAGCGCCATGGCGATCATCACTCGCTGGCGCTGGCCGCCGGAGAGCTCGTGCGGATAGGCGTCGATGCGTCGGGCGGGGTCCGGGATGCGGACGAGTTCGAGCAACTCGATGGCGCGCTTGCGCGCGTCGCCTCCGCTCAGGCCCCCATGGACCGTCAGCGGCAGGGCGAGCTGATCGCCGATCCTGTAGAGCGGATCGAGCGACGTCATCGGCTCCTGGAAGATCATGGTGAGCTTCGAGCCGCGATAGGCGTTGAGCCTGCCGGGGGAGAGCCCCACCAGCTCCTCGCCGCGGTACTTCACCGAGCCTTCCGCCCAGCCGTTGGAGGCGAGAAGCCCCATGACGGACATCATGGTCTGGCTCTTGCCCGATCCCGACTCGCCCACGATGGCGACGGTCTCGCCGGGGCTCACGTCCACGTCGATGCCCTTCACCGCGTGGAGAATGCCGTCTCCGGTGCGGAAGCGGACGTGGAGGTCGCGGATCGAGAGGACGGGTTCGGCCATACCGGTTCGGGAAATGTCGGCTTGCTTCGCGTCAGTGTGGGCCATGGTCAGCGGTCCTTCGGGTCGAGGGCGTCGCGCAGGCCGTCGCCGATGAAGTTGAGGC
>DASQTM010000482.1:0-5101 GCA_035641875.1 Microvirga sp.
TCGTCGACGAAATCGGAGCCGATGAAGGTGACGTAGTCGCGGCCCGCCTTGGCGAGGCTCTGGTCCACGTTGCGGTCAAGGAGCACCACCGGGATGCCGGCTTTCTTGGCGGCCATGACGGCGGGGATCAGGGGCTTCTCCTCGCGGGGCGCGAGGAAGATCAGGTCGACGCCCTGGGCGATCATCGAGTTGACGTCGGCCACCTGCTTGGCGGCGGAACCGGCGGCGTCCGTGTAGACGAGCTGGTGTCCGAGCTTGGCGGCCTCGGCCTTCATGCTCTCCGTCTGCGCGATGCGCCACGGGTTGTTGGATTCGGTCTGGGCGAAGCCGACCTTGTACTTGTCCTTCTGCTTCAGCTTGGGCAGCTCCTGCGCCGACGCCCCGGCGAGCCCGAGGCTCATTGCGGCGACGCCCGTCGCGAGGGCCAGGAAAGTTCTTCTCAGCATCGTATTCCTCCATGGAATGCTTGTTTTCGGCCCCTTGCCGGGGTCTTGTTCAGGATGTTGCGCGGCCGTTTTCAGGGGCCGCGATCATCACCAGCGGACGTAGGTGGTCTGCTTCCGCAGGTATCCGTCGAAACCGTACTTGCCGTCCTCGCCGCCGAGGCCGGAATGCTTCCAGCCCGTGTGGAAGCCCTGCACCAGCTCGCCGCAGGGGCGGTTGACATAGAGCTCGCCGAAGGACAGTTCCCGCGACAGGCGCATGACTCGGCGCAGGTCGTTGGTGTACACATAGGCCGAGAGACCGTAGCTGGTGTCATTGGCGAAGGCCAGGGCCTGCTCGAAGCTGTCGACGGTCATGACCGGCGCGACGGGACCGAAGATCTCCCGCTGCATCACGGACGCCTCGTTGGTGTCCACCCGCAGCACCGTCGGCTCGAACCAATGGCCGCGGGCGAAGGCGCCTTCCGTCAGGCGGTGGCCGCCCGCAAGCACCTCGGCGCCGGCCGCAATGGCGTCGTTGACGATCTGCTCAACCTTGTCGACCTCCGGCCGGTTCACCTTCGGCCCCATGTCGGGATTGGTCATGGGATCGGCGAGCCGCATCCCCTTCACCCGCGCGATGAACTTGTCGAGGAACGGCTCCGCGATGTCCCGGTGCAGGTACATGCGTTCGTTGCAGGTGCAGATCTGCCCGCAATTGGTGAAGCGCGACACGACGGCGGCTTCCACCGCAGCCTCGATATCCGCGTCGTCGAGCACGATGAACGGAGCCTTGCCGCCGAGCTCCAGGCGGATGACCTTCAATTCATGCGCGCCCGCCGCGTAGATCTCCCGTCCCGCCCGCACGCTGCCGGTCATGGTGATCATGTCGCTTAAGGGCGAGCGCACGAGGGCGTCGCCCACTTGGCGCCCGTCGCCGGTGACCACGTTGAGCACGCCCTTGGGAATGCCGACCTCATGCGCCAGCCTGGCGATCTCGAGGGCGGATAGGGGCGTCGATTCATGCCCTTTCACCACCATGGTGTTGCCGGCCACCAGGGCGGGGCCGATCTTGCGGGCGGCGAGAGCTGCCGGATAGTTCCAGGCGGTGAGGCCGACCACCACCCCGAACGGGACGCGGCGGATCCACACCTCCTCGTTTGGGAAGTCGGAGGGCATGATGTCGCCCTCGATGCGCCGCGCGCTCTCGGCCGCGAAGGTGAGGAATGTGACGACGGCGTCGATCTCGCCCTCGGCCTGGTTGAGAGGCTTGCCCTGCTCCAGCACCACGATCCGGGCGAGGTGGTCCTTCTCCCGGCGAACGGCGGCGGCGAGGTCCTGCACGTAGCCGGCGCGAACGATCGGCGGCAGGGCGGCCCAGGCCGGCTGCGCCCGGCGCGCGGCTTCCAGGGCGGCGTTCGCATCCTCCACCGATCCTGCAGGAACCGTGGCGAAAACAGCCTCGTTGGCCGGGTTCTCGACCTCCGACCGGCCAGGGGTCCGGCCATCGGTCCATGCGCCATCGATGTACATCTGGTAATGGGTCACGGTCTCGGCGCGACTGGCTTGAATCGAAGCGGTCATCGATGACCCTCTCAGGTTTCCTGGCGCAAGGCGCGCGGAGCGGAGTTCGACGGAGCGGCGCCTTGGAATGGCGTCACCCGTGGTCCTCCAGAGATTGCCCAAGCGTAGCAATGTCAAACCAAAGGTCATTTCCTGATCTATTTGGTTCGACCGAATTGAGGATGATGGGATGAGCGGAGGCTGTCAAGTGCTATCGTTCCATCCTTTTTCTGCCAAAATTATGCCGGTGGAATGCCACTTTGCCGCGTCAGCCATGGTCTCATCCGTTTACGCTCTGGAATTTGGTCCGACCATATGTTAGTGGATAAGGCGCAAGGCTCGGCATCTGAACAGGGGCTCCCAGGGCTTCGGCGGCGATGAAAGAGACGACGATGGACCAGAACCAGGAACCGCTCGGCCGTGGTGCAGACGGGACGGCCGGACGCCGTTCGGACGCCGTCGCGGCGGAACTGGTGCGGATGATCCAGTCCGGCACCTTTCAGGAGGGGCAGCGTCTGCCCGCCGAGCGGGACCTGATGCAACGCTACGGGGTCAGCCGCTCGGCGGTTCGCGAGGCCATCGTGTCCCTTGCCAACCGAGGGCTGATCGAGACCCGCCTCGGCCACCGTCCCATCGTGCGCAAGGCCGATTACGAAATCGCCGTGGACCGGGTCGGCAACATCGTCGGTCATCTGGTGGTGGATCGAAAGGGCGTCTGGAACCTGTTCGAGACGCGCATCTTCATCGAGGCGGCGCTCGCCCGCTGGGCCGCCAATCACGCGCGCCGGGTCGACATCGACGATCTCAGGGCCGCCTTGGACGAAAACCGCGAGGCCATCGGCGATCCTCAGCGCTTCGACGAAACCGACGCCGCCTTTCATGCGGTCCTCTACCGCATCCCGGGCAATCCCATCTACCCGGCGATCCACAAGGCCTATGTGGAATGGCTGGTCCAGCACTGGCGTTCCATGCGGCGCGGCGCGGGCATCGACCAGATGAACCACGCCGGCCATCAGGCGATCTTCGAGGCCATCGCGGCGCGCGATCCCGACGGCGCGGAGGAGGCGATGCGACGCCATCTGGTGGCCGCATGGGAGTTCGTGCGGTCCACCTTTCCAGTCGCAGGCGAGGCGGCGCAGCCCGGCGAAGACGTTCTCTAGGACGATGCTTCGCCGGTCTAGGAATTCGGCTTCCCGCCTTCCGCGTCCGCCTGCGGCCGGGGCATCAGGCCGCCGGCCGTGAAGCCGCCGTCGACGCTGATCGTCTGGCCGGTCACGAAGCTCGAGGCTGCAGGATCGAGCAGAAAGATCGCCGCGCTGGCGATCTCGGACGGCTTGCCGTATCGCCCTTGCGGCACCACCGCAAGCCACTCGGCCCGGACCTGATCGGTATGCACCTCGCGGACGAGGGGCGTCTCGATGGGTCCCGGCGCAATGGCGTTGACCCGGATCCCCAAGGGCGCGAGCTCCACCGCCATCACCTGGGTCATGGTGATGACGCCGCCTTTCGAGGCGCCATAGGCGACGCGACCCATATTGCCGCGGATGCCCGACACCGACGCGATGTTGACGATCGAGCCGGCGCCGCGCCCGCGCATGCGCAGGGCGACTTCGCGGGAGACGACGAAGCTTCCGATGAGGTTGACCTCCAGGATCCTGCGAAACACATCCGCGCTGGTTTCAAGGGACGGAATATCCCGCGCGATCCCGGCGGAGTTCACCAATCCGGTGATCGGGCCGAACTCGGCCTCGCATCGCTCGACGGCGCGCACGACCGCCGCCTCGTCGGCGATGTCCAGCCGTTCGAAGCGGGCCCGCCTGCTGGAGGGATCGAGGGCCGCGCGGCATCGGTCGAGGCTTTGCTCGTCGCGATCCGCCACGACGGCGCGCCAGCCCCTCTCGAGAACCGCCTCCACGACGGCAAGCCCGATTCCCGAAGCGCCGCCTGTGACAAAAACCGTTTCCTGCCTGGACATCGCATCCCTCTCAACTGTCTTGATCGACGCCATGTGCGGTCACGCGGCGCGTCGGGTGGATCTGTGCGTTCTCAAATCCCGTTCACGCCGAGGCTCCGGCGAATGGATCGAGGGGAATGCATCCCCTGGCCTCCAGCTCCGCGCGGATGTTCTTCTTGGTGATCTTGCCATAGGCGGACCGGGGCAGGCCATCCCAGAAGAACACGCGCCTGGGGAGCTTGTAGCGGGCGAGCCTGCCGTCCATCCAGGCCAGAAGCTCGCCCTCGTCGAGGGCTGCCTCGGGCCGGAGAACGCATACGGCGACGCCGATCTCTCCCCAGGTCCTGTCGGGCACCCCCAGAACCGCCACCTCGGCGATGGCCGGGTGGGTGAGCATCTTCTCCTCGATCTCCCGCGGATAGATGTTCGAGCCGCCCGATATGTACATG
The DNA here is from genome assembly GCA_035641875.1 of Microvirga sp. Classification (GTDB taxonomy): domain Bacteria; phylum Pseudomonadota; class Alphaproteobacteria; order Rhizobiales; family Beijerinckiaceae; genus Microvirga. The sequence goes on from DASQTM010000482.1 coordinate 4,389, forward strand.
TCGGAGGCCCGGCCCGTGATGTAGACGAACCCGTCCTGGTCCATGTGACCGAGGTCGCCGGTGCGGAACCAGCCGTCGCGGAAGGCCTTCTCGTTGGCTTCCGGATTGTCGTAGTAGCCTGCGAAGACGGCCGGGCCACAGACGCAGATCTCGCCGGTGGCGCCCGAGGGCGCTTCGCGCCCCTGATCGTCCTGAATGGAAACCTGCATTCCCGTCCGCTCGTAGCCGCAGGTTCCCACCTTCACGGCCTCGCCGTCCTCGGCCTCGTGCAGCTCGGGGGGAAGCACGGTGATGTTGCCGGTGACCTCGCCCAGCCCGAAATACTGCACCAGCACCTTGCCGAGCTTTTTGAGGGCGTGCTTCTGGTCCTCCCGGTACATGGGCGCGCCCGCATAGATCATGTATCGTAGGGACGAATGATCATGCACATCGACCGACGGGTGTTCCGTGAGCATCTTCACGATGGTCGGCACGGTGAACATGTTCGTGATGCGCCAGCGCTCCACCAACGCCCAGGCCTCATCGACATCGAAGCGCTCGCCCGACAGGAGCACGGTCTTCACCGCCCGCGCCACCTGCACGAGCCCATGGACCCCGGCCCCATGGGAAAGGGGAGCGACCACCATGGAGGCATCCTGGTGGGTGGTGCCCGGCATCAGGTCGCAGAGGTGGTTGGTGATCACGAAGGCCATCTGGCCGTGGGTCAGGACGGC